>JAYGDV010000576.1:0-2556 GCA_046582735.1 Planctomycetota bacterium | reverse complement strand
CGTGTGCTCTTCCGATCTGAATTTTCCCCAGCTGACTCCCTCTGAGAAGGTGCAGCCTGAGAGTCCTCCGAGATGAACGGGTTCCGGGCAGATCCTCACGCCGTATTGGAAACGGGGTTGTTTCCAACTGGTTGAAAGCCTCTCGTTAGCGATTTCGTAATAGGGGGCGACCTGCTGAGCCCAGTTGCGGGGGACCCCTCCGCCAATAGTGAAAATACCCAGGCGTTCTGCTTTGCCTGCCAGTCGGGCGTACTCCTGCAGGTCGAGGAAGGGATTGTACGGGGGGACTGCCTCCAGGGCCGTCTCTGCAGTGACGGTTTCCGGGTCGAGCTTCAGCTGTTCAAGGTGGTTTTTCATGGCCCAGGTGGAGAAGTCGAGCCCGATCTCGCTGTCTGTGAAGGCGGGTATGAATACGGGGACATCCTGTTCCCAGGCGCTTCGCAGGATTCCTCTTCCCTCGCCCTGTTGTGAGAGAGCTTCTCCAACCGCACGGCAGAACTCCGCCGAAGACCAGGTCTTGTCCCCATCGGTGGAGCTCTCCAGGATGGACCTGACCAGCTGTTCAACCTGGTTGAGGTTACTCTCGAGCTCTACGGTGTCATAGATCCTGTTGAAACCCCTGGAATAAAGTTCCCCATCAGAATGGGACTGCTCCATGCGGTAATGGGTAAGGCCGATCGATTCGGTGAGTCCGTGGGCTATGAGCGCCCCGGTGGCAACCACCGCCTTTACCAGGCCCCTGTCGATCATGTCGCAGATGATAGTTCCCTGCTTGGCAACGGTCATCGCTCCGGAGATGGTCAGGATTACATCGCAGTCCTCGTCCCGAGCCATCTCGAGCATGACCTCGTAGGCTTCACCGAGCTTGCGCCCGGAAAAGGCGGTATCTTTCATCGCCTCCAGGAGCTGCGGAAAACCAGAGATTCCGTCAAGGTCGAGGCTCTCAAGGGGGGAGAGTCCCTCAGTTGATTCGTCGTGGTGTCCGCGCTGGATCATGATCTGGAGCTCTCCTCGTGCAGGGGATCGGCTGCCTCGGATGGAGGTGCCCGGGAGGGAGTTTCCCGGAAGCGGGACACCTCTGAGGTGCTGACCTCTCCCAGCTCGATTTCTTCCCGGATGAATTCGAGGATTTTTGCGGGGGAGGTTTTCCCGCAGGTGAAGATGTCCATCGCGATCTGTCCGAGATCGGCATAGGAGTGAGCGGAGCAGTGGCTTTCATCGAGAAGCACCATGGCGGTAAAGCCGGGTTCTGAATCGTGGCCGAAGCGATAGCGTACCTGGGAGATTACCGTGGCTCCTGCGCGCCTGGCTGCGCGAGCCATGGCATCTATCATCGACTGGTCATCCAGGCAGACGCTCCTTGGCACCTCGCGGCAATCAATAAGCAGGTGTCGTCCTCTGTGCATTCCCGCCACCATGTATGAGACCCTTGAACTCCCGAAGCCTGGCTGGCAGCCAGCGGTGCTCCCGGAGGTGAATAGACATCTCATTTTGGTGGTCTCGCCGGAGATGTCAACCATGGCAATGCGGCCAGCGCGATTTACTGTTAACCGCCGGGGGAAGGGATTACTATGTTGGCGATATGAGATGTCGAACACGCGCAGTATTTACCTGTCTCCTTCTTCTCTGCGTCCCGGTCTGTCTGTATTCTCCCCTCGCCTCGGCCAGGGAGGGGAAGCAGTACAATGTCTTGTTCATCATTTCAGATGACCTGACCGCAACAGCTCTTTCCTGCTATGGCAGCAAGGTCTGCAGGACTCCTAACATCGACAGCCTGGCCGCTCGCGGTACCCTGTTCACCCGGGCATACTGCCAGGGGACCTATTGCGGTCCATCCCGGGCTTCCTTCATGTCGGGCTATTACCCTCATGCGATCAAGATGCTCGGGTACAAGAGTCCTCGCAAGGCGATTGGCGACAGGGCGACCTGGGCGCAGCACTTTAAAAATTCTGGTTACCACAGCGCCCGCGTCAGCAAGATTTTTCACATGGGAGTGCCGATCGGGATCGAGCGGGGAACCCATGGAGAGGACGACGCTGCATCCTGGAGCGAGCGCTTCAATTCGAAGGGGCCGGAGTGGCGGGCGCCCGGTAAGGGTGAAACCCTGGAGGGCAATCCGGATGGCAAGCGGCCCGTGGTGGGCGGCAATACCTTCGTGGTGGTGGAGGCCGATGGTGACGACCTCGTGCATTCCGATGGAAAAACGGCGGCCAAGGCCTGTGAGCTCCTGCGCAGCTACAAGGACAGGCGGTTCTTTCTCGGGGTCGGCTTCGTTCGTCCGCACGTCCCCTTTGTCGCCCCCCGGCCCTACTACGTGCCCTACCCTCACAAGGAGATGGCCCTGCCGAAGAAGCTCAAGGGCGATTGGGAGGACATCCCCAAGCCGGGTATCAACTACAAGACCAGCAAGAACATGAAGATGAACGTCACCCGGCAGAAGAAGGCGGTCGGTGCCTACTTCGCCTCGGTAGCCTATATGGATGCCCAGGTCGGAAAGGTGCTGACGGCGCTCAAGGAGAATGGCCTGGAAGAAAACACCATCGTGATTTTTACCAG
>JAYGDV010000484.1:0-3466 GCA_046582735.1 Planctomycetota bacterium | reverse complement strand
AGGGCCCGATTTTTACCAATCTCCTGCTCGCAGACGAGATCAACCGCACCCCGCCAAAAACCCAGGCCGCGTTGCTGGAGGGAATGAGCGAAAGCCAGGTTTCGGTGGGAGGGCGGACACATAAGCTGGCTAAACCCTTCTGCGTGATGGCCACTCAGAATCCTCTCGAGCAGGAAGGCACCTATCCTCTTCCGGAAGCACAGCTCGACCGTTTCCTGATGAAGATCTGCATCGACTATCCTGAATTCGAAGAGGAGGAAAGGATCATCGAGCGCACCACCGGCAATGCAGAGTCCGCGGCTTCGCCTGTTCTCGGCCGCGAGGTGTTGCTCGCGCTGCAGGGGATCCTGCCCGCGCTCCCGGTAACCGAGCACGTGCAATCCTACGCGACCCGCATTGGAAGAATGTCCCGGCCTGAAGAGGAGAATGCGCCGGCATGGGTCAAGGAGTATATCGCCTGGGGTGTCGGTCCGCGTGCCGCGCAGTCGCTGATTCGCTCGGCCAAGGCCCATACCCTGCTTTCCGGAAGGTTTTCCGTCACCCGCTCTGATGTAAGGGCCGTGGCGCTCCCGGTTCTCAGGCACAGGGTGGTACCCAGTTTTCACGCCGAGGCCGAGGGCCTCGGCCCGGATGAAATTGTCAACATACTCATCGAGGGTGTGCCGACCTTCAATGCCAGGAATGAATACGATGAAGTCAGCCGAAGGATTCTTCGACTCTGAGCTCATTGCGCGTCTTTCGCGTCTGGAGCTGGTGGCCAAGCGCATCGTCGATGGCTTCCTGGCGGGCAAGAACAAGAGCTCCCGCCATGGCTTCAGCGTGGAGTTCGTTGATCATCGTGAATACGTTCCCGGTGATGACCTGCGCCATCTTGACTGGAAGGTTCTCGGGCGCATGGACCGCTACTATATCAAACGCTACGAGGAAGAGACCAACATCACGGCTCTTCTCGTGCTCGATGCGAGCGCCTCGATGACCTACAGGTCCGGCACCCTCAGCAAGTTCGAGGTCGGCGCCACGGCTGCTGCGGCGCTCGGCCACCTGCTCCACCGCCAGCGCGATGCGGTAGGGCTCGTGGTGCATGACCAGGAGCTCAGAGAATTCGTTCCCCCCAGCGCCAAGAGCCTCGCCCTTGCCAGCATCGCCGCCCGGTTGCAGGGCCTCGAGCCCGAGGGAAAGACCTCGATGAAGGAGGTGCTCGAGCGGGTGAGCCTGGAGCTTCCGCGCCGCTGCCTCTTTGTCCTGATCTCCGATTTTTTCGTATCGCAGGAAGAGATCGAGGCGACCCTGGGATTCCTGCGCTACAGGGGCCACGATGCGGTCGTCCTGCAGGTCCTCGATCCCGATGAACGGGAGTTTTCCTTCGAGTCGAATATTCTCTTCAAGGGACTCGAGGATGACCGCCAGCTCCTTACCGAGCCCCATCGCCTGCGGGAGCGCTATCTCGAGGTTCTCGAAGGCGCCCTGGCCCATCTCAAGAAGTCCTGCGAGGGATGCGGTTTCGATTACCAGCTGATCACCGGCCCCGACAAGATCTCGGAGGCCCTGTCAAAGCTGCTGGCGCAGAGGGCGCGTCGCCGCAAGGCAGTGGTGAGGAATGGATAGGGGGTAACCGGGACATGTTCATCAATCCTCTCCTTCTCTTCGGCCTGGCGCTGGTGTCAGCCCCGGTCATCATCCATATCCTGAACAAGCGCCGTTACCGGGTGCATGACTGGGCGGCGATGGACGTTCTTCTTGCTGCGCAGGTGAGCAACCGCCGCCGTGTGAAGTTCGAGGACCTGATCCTGTTGCTGCTTCGGATGGCGATCATCGGTTTCCTGGTGATGGCCGTGGCGCGGCCTGTACTAAAGGGGATGGCCGGCTCGAAAGAAGACACCCGGGTTGTCGTTCTCGATGACAGCTTCAGCATGGCGGCAGACTTCGGTACGGGCAAGGTCTTCAAGGTGGCCCAGGACAGCGTGGTCAACCAGGTGCAGGATGCGCTCGGCGGGTCGATTCCCGTCAGTGTATGGCTCGGCAGCAGGCCCGGGAAGACGGTTGGAAAGGTCGAGGGAGAGGTCCAGGGAGGGGTGGTGGAGAGAGACCAGGCCTCTGAGGCTTCCAGTGGTACCCTCGCTTCTCTTGCCGCCGTCGACCTGCTGGATTCTGTTCCGGAGTTGAGAACCAGTGACCTCGAGCTCGATTTCGCCAGGATCCTGAGGCGGCTGATTGATGAGGCAAAGAATTCACCGGTTCCCAGGGTACGCTCGGTGGTGCTGGTGAGTGACTACCGCGACCGGGACTGGTTCGCTGAGGATGGGAGTCTGAAAGATTCTCTGGCGGTTCTCTTCGAGGAGATCGTGCGCGAAGAGACGCTGAAAAACAGCTTCAATTTCCAGTTTGTAGATGTGAGCTCCGGCTCGGTCGACAATACGGCACTGACGGGTTTCTCGATCGAATCGGATCCTGTTCTTGCCGGGGTGCCGGTCCGGATCGCTGTCGAGGTGACCAACTACGGCAAGGCTCCCCGGGTACGTGTCGAGGGGAACATCGAGGTCGGCGGCGCCGGCAGCGGGGAGTTCGAAGCCCGGCATAAGATCTCCCTTCCGATGATTGAAAGTATTCCTCCCGGTGAGACCGTCCGGGTTGAGATCCAGCACATCTTTGCCGAGGGGGGTGAGTATCCCCCGAAGGCTTCCATCTCGCCTGACCTTCTCGACCGGGATGATGAGAGCACCCTGGTGGTGGTCGTGCGTGATTCCCTGCAGGTGGCAGTGGTCGATGGAGCGCCCTCGGCAAACCGTTTCGCCAGTGAGTCGGGCCTCCTGAGGGCGGCCCTGTCACCGAGAGGAGATGTCCCATCCGGTGTCTCGACATTGATGGTTGAAGGAGAGCTCGATTCGAAGGATCTGGCAAACGCCGACTGTGTCTTCATACTGAACCGTTCCTCGATCAGCTCCGCGGAGCGTGATGCCCTGGGTGACTTTGCCCGCTCCGGTGGCGGGATCGCCTATTTTCTCGGCAACAAGATCGATGTGAACAGCTATCTCTCCCTGGCCCGTCCGCTGGCCGGTGAACCGCCGCTTTTTCCTGCGATCCTGAAGGAACCCGCCCCTCCGGGCGCTCTCCATCTTGGTTTCGCTGATTTCGGCCACCCGACCCTGGAGCTCTTCCGCGGACTCAAGACCCCCTCCTTCAGTCACGTTGTCTTCAGACGTTTCTTTCTGCTCGATCCCCTTCCGGGTGCGAAGGTGGTCGGCAGCTTTGATGATGAACTTTCCACGGCTGCTGTCATCGAGGCAAGGTATTTTCTCGGTTCGGCGCCATCAGCCGGTGGGGCGGATGAAGCTTCCGCCGGGGAAGAAAAGAAAACCGGGGAGCCGGCCGCAGCAGCCGGGCGTGGGCGCCTCGCGGTATTCAATACCTCCGCTGACAGGGACTGGGGTGACTGGCCGACCGATTACACCTACCCGATTCTCATGCA
>JAYGDV010000309.1:0-1599 GCA_046582735.1 Planctomycetota bacterium | reverse complement strand
TCCCAGAGCCTGGGAAGAAGGAGGTCCTCTTTCCAGGTTCGCGGGACGAGAGATTTTTCGGGGTTGGGGATGTTGGTGTGGTTGCCACCGATGACGTAGATGTATTTTTTCTCAGGACCGAGGATGACAGCATGGGGTCCGTGCTCGCCGCCGCCTTGAAGCGTCCTGAGCAGCTTGCGCTCGTCGAACTGGTCATCGCCATTGGTATCACGCAGGCGGTACAGCCCCCGGTCCTTTTCGCTCTGGACGACATAGAGGCTGTCGAAGGCGTAGAGGAGCCCGTGGGCATGGCCGGCGTTGCCGGCGAGGCGCTCAACGAGGGTCTCACCGCTCTTACCGATCGGAGAAGGGGTGATGCGGTAGAGGGCCCCATACTGGTCGGATGTAATGATTCTTCCCTTCGGGTCGATGGTCATGGTTACCCAGGAACCCTCCGAGCCCTTGGGTACCGAGTAGAGCAGCTCGACCTTGAAGCCCGGCAGCACGATCAGGCTCGCCGGGGCAGTTGCCGTTACCTGCGCCGGGGCGGCGCCCGCGTTGACCAGGGTGAAGCTGTTGACTGAATCACCCCACGGGCCTCCACCGATCTCTGCAATCGAGGTGGACTTCTTCCACTGGCTGTCATTGAAAGCGGTTTTCTTCCAACCGACAGCGGCCTTCCTGCTCGCCTTCCAGGCGGGGCTTGTCGAAAGGATCTGGGTGCCCTTTTTGTCGCCCCGTGGCCTTGTTTTCCAGGAATCCAGCGAGAGGATCAGTCCGCCGGGGCCGCCTGAGTTCACGGCTTCCACGGCAATGACGTTCTTTCCTTTTACCAGGCTGGAGGCAATCTTCGCCCTGACGGGTGTTGACCACTCGTTGGAGGAGACGACCTTCTTGCCGTTGATGAAAACGCTCATGGAGTTGTCGCAGCTGCCGGCAACGGTTACGGATTCAGGTACGGAGGCGAGGTCGAAGCTGCGGCGGAAGTAGACGGTTTCGTTGCTGTTAGTCGGGTTGCCGAGCCAGATCCACTGGGGGACGGCTTTCGCAGCGGCTTGCGCCTGGTTGGCTGATGCGTTGAAAACGGAGACGGTAAAGCCGAAGAAGACCAATGTGGCGGCGAGGAGAGGAACGCTGGCGAGCGAGAGCTTTTTCATGGCTACTGTATCCCGTGTTGTTTGAAGTTGTTCTCTGTGAAAATGAATAGAGACAGGGAACCGGTATTCTCAGGCCCTGCAAGACCTGTATCGTGATTGGCCGGACGCAAAAAGTCAATTTCACTGTCGGCAGAAGGTGGGGCTGTTCAGATTGAATTTGGCGGGTGGTGAACTACTATGGGTTCCGTGAATACTGAAAATTTACCAGCAGGGGAACTCCCCCCTTCATTGCGGCAGCGCCTTGGCGAGGTGCTGGGTCTCTGTGATGCCTCACTTCGACGCACCGTTGAGAGCTGGGGTGCCGACAGACCGGCGCCGATCTGGACCGAGGCCGGAGCCTGGTACCGCCAGCCTGATATGTGGACCGACTGGACCCCGGGCTTCTATGCGGGGCAGATGTGGGTGCTCAGTAAGCTGCTCAAGGATGATTTCTGGGCAGGGAAGGCCCGGGAGCATTCAAGCC
>JAYGDV010000393.1:0-5199 GCA_046582735.1 Planctomycetota bacterium | reverse complement strand
TGAGATGGACCAGGCTCCTGGTCTGCCGTACGAAAAAGGTACAGTGCGAATCGGCTTCCTTTCAGTAGTTTCTGGGCTCAAATCCGGTTCCAGGCTGCCCCCCAAAAAGCCAGTCTTTATCAGGTAAATCGGTGGGCTGTTTCACCTGAAAATCTGAAATGCAGGTGATTTAGATAAAACCAGGCCCTGTGGGATTCCAAACGCCCCCCGGCTCAGAGATCCAATGACGGGAGCTCAGTGTCATTTTTTATTTCAGCAGGCCTGAAAGCGGTTTTTTCGTTTTTATCGGTGATTCGGTATATCGGAACCGGTTGGGGGACCCTGGCGGTAAAAAACACCCTTGAAGGCTTTCATGCATAGCCTGTAGCATTCGTCCAACTGGTTCAGCCGCACGAAAAGAAGTGAGAAGCGGCGCCTGAAGGAAAGAAACCGCCCCGAGGGGTTTTGGACAGATAAGGTAGAGCCAGTCGCTTTTAAGCGCTTAGCTGAAACGCTTGCGTGATCTGGACGGGTATTCCGGATCGGTTTGCTGAAGGGCCACAGGGCCAAGGCTGACGGTTCCGGGTTTGGAGTTTTGAGTACTAAGTTCAGATTGAGGCCGGCGGGAGGCTCCAGAGAGGGGTCACTTGCAGGCAGGCAAGTTTTTTTCAACGGAGGATATGATGGGAAACATCATCGGTACGGTTAAAGGTGCAGTCGCTGGACTGACAGGCGTTGCGGTTTGTTTGATTACCCTGGGCGTGGTTATGGAATTGCTGCTTGGTTCCGATGCGCAGGGCGTCTTCATGGCCAAGGGCGGAGTTGTTCAGGGCATTCAGTCTCTGGTAACGCAGCTCGGTACAGCCGGACTGACTGGTTTGATTTCGGCCATCGTGATCCTTGGTATCGTCAAGTCTGCGAATGACTGAGTAAGTAGTAGTCGTTTTTGAATTTTTGTGGCCGGTTAAACTTGAAAGTTAAATCGGTCTTGTATTCTGGTTCATTAAGATCCGGAAAAGATCCCTGCGAGCGCTGAGGATCGGACCTGGATCGGGAAACCGTTTTTTGAGAGGAGTAGGGATCATGGATAATGTCCTTGGAACCCTTAAAGGTTTGATTCGTGATGTGACGGAGGTAGGAATCTACCTTCTGGCCCTGGGTGTAGTTGCTGGGATCCTGTTCGGGACCGGCGATGATGCGCAGCTCGCGTTTGTCGGCAACGTTGTCGATAACGTAGTTGCCTTGGTTGGGAAACTCGGCGGTGCCGGCCTTACCGGTCTGCTCTCGCTTGCAGTGATCCTTTACCTGTTCAAGCGCTAAGCTGAACAGCGTAGCATCACTACGCGAATCATAAGCCGGGCGTGCCTTTTATGGCGCGCCCGGCTTTTTTTATGCCATTCTTCGCCGCCAATAGCGCCATCCTGGCCCTAATGGCGGATTGTACTGTCGGTGCGCCTCCGTATACTGTCCGGTTCCTGTTTATCAGAACTGTAAAGCCCGTTCGGAGGGGGTCATGAGATTCACAGCCGCTTTTCTAACCGCGTTCTTCTGTGCCGGCCATGTCGAGGCGGCCGCTAACCGCCCGAATATCGTCCTCATCATGGTGGACGACATGGGTTATTCCGATATCGGTTGTTACGGGGGCGAGGTGCAGACCCCGAACATCGACGCGCTCGCTGCCGGGGGATTGAGATTCACCCAATTCTACAATACCGGGCGCTGCTGTCCGACCCGGGCCAGCCTGCTGACGGGTCTTTATCCCCACCAGGCCGGGATGGGCTGGATGACCACCGACCTCGGCCACGATGGCTACCGGGGAGATCTCAACTCGAGCTGCCGTACGATCGCCGAGGTGCTCCGCCCGGCAGGCTATTCGACCTATATGGCCGGCAAATGGCATGTCACAAAGCACAAAGGACCCGATGGCCCGAAGCACAACTGGCCACGCCAGCGCGGCTTCGACCGTTTCTTCGGCACGATCACGGGAGCCGGCAGCTTCTATACTCCTTCATCCCCGACCCTGGAGAATACCCAGTTGAAGGAGTACCCGGAGGACTTTTTCTATTCCGACGCCATCAACGACACGACGGTGAAATACATCGAGGAGCACTCCGAGAAGAACGCCGGCAAGCCATTTTTCTGCTACGTGGCGCATACGGCACCCCACTGGCCGCTGCACGCCCTCGATGAGGATATAGACAAGTACCGCAAACGCTACCTCGGGGGTTGGGATGAGCTTCGAGCTGAACGTTACGCCCGGATGATCAGCATGGGCCTGGTCGATAAGCGCTGGAAGCTGACCACCCGGGACAAGGCTGCCGTGGCCTGGAAGGATGTTCCCGCTGAGCGCAAAGCCGACATGGCCCTCCGCATGGCGATCTACGCCGCCCAGATCGACCGCGTCGACCAGGGCATCGGCCGGATCACCGCGGCGCTGAAGCGTACCGGGCAGCTCGACAATACGATCATCTTTTTCCTGGCCGACAATGGCGGCTGCGCTGAAGGTGGAATCTGGGGTTTCGAGCGCAAGAAAAACGCGGTCCCGGGTAAGGACAGCTCCTTCGCCAGCTATGGGCTTTCCTGGGCAAACGCTTCGAATACCCCGTTTCGAGAATACAAGCACTGGGTGCATGAGGGTGGAATCTCAACACCGCTGGTCGTTCACTGGCCGGCAGGCATGAAGGCCCGCGGGGAGCTCCGCTCGCAGCCCGGGCACCTCATCGACATCATGGCGACCTGTGTTGCCGTTTCCGGAGCGAAGTACCCGGCGGCGCATGATGGCCGGAAGATCAAGCCGCTGGAGGGAGTGAGCCTGCTGCCGGCCTTTGCCGGCAGGGCGCTCGGGAACCGAGCTGTCTTCTGGGAGCACGAGGCGAACCGGGCCGTGCGCGAGGGGGACTGGAAGCTTGTCTCCAGGGGCAGGGGCTCTCCCTGGGAGCTCTACAATCTTGCCGAGGACCGCACCGAGCTGTCGGATCTCTCAGCCCGCAAGCCCGAGCTTACAGCCCGGCTGGGGAAACTCTGGCAGGCTTATGCCGAGCGCGCCAATGTGTTGCCCGTCTATCCAAGAAATACAGGTAAGCGGAAGACTTTCAGCAGGAAGCAGGTTTTTGAATTGAAGGAGGGGGCAACCCTCGAGGGGAGTGCCTCGCCGAACGTCAAGGGTAAGCGCCTGCAGGTCAATGCCAGTCTCGCTGCGGGCCACGGCGACGGCGTTCTCCTCGGGCATGGAGGGACAGCGGATGGCTACGCACTCTTTGTCACCGATGGCCGCCTGGCGCTGGCGGTGCGCCGCGATGGGAAGCTGCAGACGGTTACTGCTGCAGGGAAGCTCCCCGGCGGGGACCTGGAGGTCGAGGCCGTGCTGGCGAAAAACGGCAAGGTCACCCTCAAGGCAGCCGGCAAGGTGGTTGGTGAAGGAAAAGTGGGCGGCTCCATGCAGCGGGTCCCCATCGAGGGCCTCCACGTCGGCAACGATGGAGACGCCGCGGTGGGTAATTACAAGACGCCCGGGAAATTTTCCGGAAGCATCAAAAAGCTGACCCTGCGTCTTGGGAAGGCCCGCTGATGGCGCATAAGAATTTCGTAACCCACCTCGAGTGCAGCTACACCGGCGAGAGCTATGAGGCCGGCTGTGTTCACGGCCTGTCGCGGGAAGGTAAGCCGTTGCTGGTTCGCTACGATCTCGAAGCCCTCGGCGCGGCAATTGACAGGGAGACCCTGTCTGCGAGGGAGGGAGGGCTGTGGAAGTACCTCGAATTCCTGCCGGTCCGCCATGGGGAGAACATCATCTCCCTGGGGGAAGAATTGACGCCGCTGGTGGACCTGCCGGACTTCCAGGCCGGCGCAGGCCGCCTGGTGGTTAAGGACGAGGGGCGCCTGCCGACGGGCTCCTTCAAGGCCCGCGGGCTCGCCCTGGCGGTTTCGATGGCGAAAGAACTCGGGATCGGAAGTGTGGCGATGCCGACCAATGGCAACGCGGGGGCGGCGCTGGCGGCCTATGCCAGCCGCGCCGGGATCGAGTCCTGGGTTTTCTGTCCGGATGACACCCCCGGGATCAACGTGCGCGAGACCGCCCTGCAGGGTGCGAAGGTCTGGCGGGTGAACGGGCTTATCAACGATTGCGGACGGCTGGTGGGGGAGGGGCGGGATGCGATGGGCTGGTTTGATTTCTCCACGTTGAAGGAACCCTATCGTATCGAGGGCAAGAAGACGATGGGGCTCGAGCTCGCTGAGCAGCTCGGCTGGGAGTTGCCGGATGTCATCCTCTATCCGACGGGAGGAGGGACCGGGCTGATAGGAATGTGGAAAGCTTTCGCGGAGCTGCAGGAGCTGGGCTGGGTCGGTGACAAGCTGCCGCGGATGGTAGCCGTCCAGTCCACCGGCTGTGCTCCGATGGTACGGGCCTTCGAGGCCGGCCTCGAGCACGCCGAGCCCTGGGAGGATGCAGCCACCGTTGCTGCCGGGATCCGGGTACCGGCGGCGGTAGGTGATTTCCTTATTTTGCGGGCGGTGCGCGAGAGCGGAGGATTCGCCGTAGCTGTCAGCGATGAACGCATTATCGAGGCTCGCGACAGGGTCGCTTCAGATTCAGGTTTCCTCATGTGCCCGGAAGGAGCGGCAACCCTTGCCGCCTACCTGCAGGAAACCAAGAACGGGCGGATCGGAACGGATGAGTCAGCGGTTCTTTTCAATTGCGCTACGGGCCTGAAGTACCCGATGCCGGAAGTTGCCGGGCGGATCGACTGTAACAAGCCCCTCGATGCCGCCCTTCTGCGTGCTGGCAGCCTGTCTTTCTGATGAGGAGCGTTGATCTTCGCTCCTCATCGCCTCGCCCCCCCGGGAAATAGAAGAAATTCGAGCGGGGCACCCTTAAAATTAACGGTACAGGACTCGAGTACCGGGCATTGAGTGGACTCTTCCCGCCGGTTTTCGCAGTTGTTCGGGGCAAATTGTTCAAAAGGGGCATACCTCAGGGTTCGGCGGGGCTTGAAAAACCCAGGGGCTGAGTTGGAGGGACATTATGTATTCAGTCCGTCGTTTAGCGTTATTGTCGGTTGGCCTGTTGTTGGCAGTCGATCCCGTATTGGCCGGGGACTGTCCATCGGATGAACATCCTCTGCAGCTCGTGATCGAGGGAGGTGGGGAGATCAACTCCATGATTCCCGCAGGCTCGCTCGGCGGGGCGGATGTCCACGCCATCATGCGGTCAAATCTTGC
>JAYGDV010000392.1:0-6439 GCA_046582735.1 Planctomycetota bacterium | reverse complement strand
CTCTTCGCCCTGCGGCTCGCCTGCTGCAGGGTCGATGAATTTCCGGATCAACAGGCTACGAAGTTCAGCGCAGGCCTCGGCAACGATCTGCGCATCCCCGGTGAAGGAGTCGCCGGGTCCCGAACGTTCGACCAGCCAGCCTTTTGCAGATCCTTCGGGAGAATCTCTGCCGGCAGGTTTGAGCACAAACTCTCCCCCCCCTCCCCTGCAACGCACCTCGGCAAACTCAACCCCGGAAAAATCAAACACCTTCTGCGTCCGGAACTTCTCTGCTTCCCCGAGTAACTTCTGCACCGGGCCCACCGCCCCACTGAAAACGATCCCGTCCCCGGCGCTGCGCAGCCAGGTAAACTCTTCGCCGTTTGCGCTGAAGGTATTGCCCACCTCGAGGTTAATCCTGTCACCACGGCGGTGAACGACTTCCAGTTTCAGGCGTGGAGTATCGAGTCCCCGCTCCCGCAGGAAGTCAGCAGTGACATCCTTTGGTTGTACGAAGTCCTTAATTCTCCATGAATTAAGGTCAGTCAACAGATCCTCCGTGATGATCCTGTCAGCCAGCAGGCCGGCAAGCGGAGAGCCCCCGGCAAAACGCCATCTGCCGGACTTTTCCTCTCTTCGAAACGATTTATTCGCACTCTCATGCCCACTTACGGAGAACTCCGTACAGTCGACAGGGGCAATCGGCACCAGCGCAATCGATCTCAGGTCCTCCAGCCCGGCGGCAAAGGCTGTACGCACTGATGAACGGGTGATGATGAGCCTTCCCGTTTCACCCCCGATGCGCACATAGACGTCATCCTTCAGGCCCGGAAGCTGGCGGCCGACCTCGATCGTATGGCGCCGGCCCTTGCGCGTTGTGAAACTCACTGTAACGTCCGGCACCTGTGGCCCGCTCGCCGCACACCAGGTGCTCGCATCGGCCGCATCTGCGGGAACCTCACCCACGTTGATCATATCGGCGATCTCCCAGAGGATCCCCTTGATGCGCGGAACAAAACCACGGAACTCCACAGGCTCCTTGATGTCCCATTCAAATTCGCCGCGACGCTCCAGGAGAACCCTGCTCGGCTGACCGCCCTCATCTGCCGCCCCCCGGGTGATCTCCAGGGACATAATGTCAGGAGGATCGAGATTCTCAAAGGCCTCGGCAGAGCTGGAAAATACCTGCCGCCCACTCTCGAACTTGAGCGCGTAGATTGTCACCGCGACAGCGACCAGCGCCAGGATGGCAGTTGTTCGGTTAGCAGGCAGGGCCTTCGCCATCAGGATCTCCTGAAAAAGTAAACAAAAGCTCCCAGCAGGAGAAATACCCCGGGAAACACCAGCACCGAGGTTACGAAAAGGAATCGCTCCAGGGAGGGATTGTTCGCCAGCCCGATCTTGCGCTCCGGGGGATTGGAACCGCCGCCGCTTACCAGCTCCTCCCTGTCGACAAGCCAGTGAACGCAGTTCATCACGAAATCCCTGTGGTTGCCATTTAGAAAGCCACCCCCCTGGCGGTAGTTGTCCTCCAGCAGGCTGCCGGAACCGAGAACAATCACCCTTGTATCAAGAGGCTGCCAGTCCTGCGGTGGGCGTTCAAGCTTCTCTTGCTGCGTTGCTACAGCTACCTTGAAATTACTCCGCGCCTCCGCGCTGACTCCGCTTCCAGAAGAAATCCCGTCAACAAGGTAATAGCGCTCTGAGATTTCTGCTGTCTTGATGTCCCCCCCGGTAGAGAGAAGAGCCTCGCTCGAAAGACGGTAGGGAGAACCGACGATCTTGAGCGGGCGTGGCTCTATCATCCCGACCCCGAAATCAGCTTTCCTTCTTCCGGTTCCAGCAAGCAGAAGTGCCGTTACCGGGTGGACTGTGCTGGCACTGCGGGATATGACCAGGCCCCGATCGCGAAAATCCTCACGCTGGGTAATCTTCGACCTGACCTTGCCGGCAAGAACCTCCACCCCCCATTTTTCCACTACGCTCTCAAGACCGCTCCTGCGAGGCCCCAATGCAACAAGGAGCTTTCCGCCTTTTCCACCTTTTCCCCCACTGGAAAGATAGGTTTCCACCGCATCGAGTTCCCCCTGTGAAAAAGCGGTTTGCGGGGAGGCTATAACCAAGAGCTCACAATCCTCTGGCACCTGGTGTAAACGGTCTGGATGCAGAGATCTAACCTTGAATCCAGATGCATCAAGATCGTGCTTGAAGGCCTCCAGAGAAGAAACTCCCTCCAGCTGAAACTCCCCATGCGCCTGGGTGAAGTAACAATTGAAACGTTGCTGGCGCAATAGGCGGTTGATGGCCTCTGTGATGGCTTTTTCCGCATGGAAAGAAGTGATCTGCAGCGGTTCAGCCGGGCTGAGGGAATTGTCTGCGAAGATAGCGACATCCCCGGGCATGACGGTCTGACGCAATCCGGATTCCTTACCCGAACAGAAGATAAGGCGGTTGAACTGGGTTGCGAACAGGTCGTACTCCTTGCAGACTGCCTGCCAGCGGCTGGCCTCCACCGGAACGTTGACTACCTCTGACACCCGGATCAACGGCTGCTCCGCGGTATAGATCTGCAATAATTCATGCGCCCGGTTGAGCGCCTTGACATGCGCCGCCTGCTTGCCATTGTTTTTCTGAACGTACCACGGCAGCACAACCCGGATCTCTTCTTTGACCAGCCCCAGGACCTTCCTGGTCTCATCGGAGAGAGACTGGGTCTTTTCCTCGGTAAGGTCGAGGCGCCCGGGGTGGCGAAAGGCGATCCCGTTCACCACGAAAAGTATGTAGAGAACCAGGAACCCGTTGATGAAAAAACGGGTCTTTGCGCCCGAACGTCTTGCCAGGCTGAAACTCTGGGGCGCAGCAGCGGCCTTTGCCGGGGCGCTGGCTGTTTCCTCAACTGGTTGCCTGTCAGCTTCCTGTGTACTCATCTCCACTTACGCGCACTCACCATGTTGACGGACAGAAAAAGAAAGAGACTGGTAAAGCTCAGGTAAAAGACCAGGTAGCGCAGCTCGATAACCCCCTTGATGTACCCGGTGGAAAAATGGGCATTGAAACTCAGGTAGTGAAACAACCGCTGCAGTTCTGGAATGTCCCGGTAGACGTGGCCTAACAATAAAACGGCAAAAAACAACAGGTTCCCGCTGAGCGCAAGAACAGCGGCAACCAGTTGGTTGCGGGAGAGGGCCGAGGCGAGAATTCCGAGGGAATTGGTCAGGCAACCGAGAAAGAACAGGCCGAAATACATTGACTTGACCAGCCCCCAGTCAGGCCCTTCGGGTTTCGCGAGAAACTCCAGGGTCAGCACGAAGAGCAACAGCGAAGACCAGATCAACATGTAGAAGAACTGCGTCGCAAGAAACTTGCCGAGCACCACCTCCGAGGCCTTCACCGGAGCCGTCATCAGCATCTCCAGGGTGCCTGTCCTTTTTTCCTCGGAAAAAAGCCGCATGCTCAGCAGTGGTGAAAGTGGAAGCACCCAGAAGAAGGAAAAACTGAACAGTGACCTGAGCACCAGGGTGATCTGCTGGGGCTCATGGGTAAAAATCATGCAATTGTAGAAAAATATCCAGCCGTTGGAGATCATGAAGAGAAAGAGCACGATGTAGGCGACCGGGGAATAAAACAGTGCGAGGAATTCGCGGTGGAAAACCGCCCAGGTGTTCGATATTGCGCTCAGCGGCGGCCTGCTCACTCTTTCCTCCCGACAATCCCGAGAAACACCTCTTCGAGACTCAATTTCTCATGCTCCAAATGCCGCAGTTTCCAGCCCCCGCGCTTGACGGCTTCAAAGACCGACTCCGCATCCATGTCTGAATTGCTGAAGAAAACCCTGTAACACCGGTAGCCCCCCCCGCCGTTGTCATCGCTTCCGGCGACGGGCTCCCCTTGCTCTACCCTTGAAACCCCCTCCAGTCCCTCGAAGGCAGTCCTCACCTCCTTCGCGGGCCCGGCAACGTCCGCCACCACGCAGACCCGTGTGCCCAGGGAATCCTTGAGCTCCGAGACCGTGTCGCTGGCTACGATTTCCCCGGAGGAAATAATCACCACACTGGAACAAACGAGCTCCACCTCGCTCAGGATATGAGTGGAAAGGATAACGGTCCGGTTCCTTCCGACCTCCCTGAGCATCGACCTGAACTGGATCACCTGCTCGGGATCAAGCCCGACGGTCGGCTCGTCGAGGATCAGCACCGGCGGCTCACCCAGGAGAGCATCCGCGAGACCGATCCGCTGGCGGTACCCGCGCGACAAGGTGCCGATCATACGCCCTGCCACATCCCCGGTCCGGGTCTCTTCGAGAGACTTCTCTATTCTCGACTTTCTCTGGGACCTGGGAATCCCCTTGAGACGGGAACGAAACCTCAGGTACTCCCTGACCCGCATATCCGGATAAAGGGGGACCCCCTCGGGCAGGTAGCCGATCGAATTGCGCACAGCCAGGCTCTCGCTCCCTACATCGAAACCGTTCACATTGACGCGCCCTGAATCACCCGGCATGAAACCTGCGAGGATCCGCAGGGTGGTGCTCTTGCCGGCTCCGTTGGGGCCTAGGAAACCAAGAACCTCCCCCTCTCCAACCGAAAAGGAGATCCCCTTCAAAGCTTTTACAGGGCCGTAGCTTTTAGCCAGGCCATCGACTTCGATCAGGTTTCTGGTCTCAGCCAAGGAATTCTACTCTCCACTTCCTGCCTGCAGGTCTGCGGGCAGCTAACTTCTCTTCAGGCGCCGCATACGGCGAAAAAGCCGGGATAGGATGTTCCGTTATCTTCTTTTAGTCCAGAAAGACTTCTGCTCAGAAAAGAAAACCTTCTGCCACCTCAATACTCACGGCGCTCCCGAGAGGATTGAATTCCCTCCGCTTCGCGGTATTTGGTGACCGTACGGCGGGAAATGCTGATCCCCACCTCTTCGAGCTTGCGCACAATAGCTATATCGCTGAGGGGACGGTCCTTGTCCTCCGCGGCGATGAAGTTCTTGATTCTATGGATGACGCTACCGCGGGCCTCCACATCCCCTCCGGACTTGGTCGCTCCACCGGAAAAGAACGACTTCATATCGTGAATACCCTGGGGGGTCTGGATGTACTTGCCGCTGATCCCCCGGCTGATCGTGGAGACGTGGACACCGAGTATTTCAGCGACATCGGCCATCTTCAGAGGCTTGAGCCTGCTGATGCCGTGGTCGAGAAAAGCAGACTGGATATTGACAATCTCCTGGGCAATTTTCTGCAGCGTCGATTGGCGCTGGCGAATCGCAGATATCAGCCACTCTGCACTATCGAGTTTCTTCTTCAGGTACTTCTTCACCTCCGGGTCCTTGCGGGACTGGCGAAACAGCTCCCGGTAGTGGGCGCTGATGCGCAAACGGGGCGTGTAATCGGAATCTACGCGAACCACGTACTTGCCTTCGATTTCATCGACCAGCACATCCGGCTTCACGTAGAGGGGCAGGTCTCCACCGTAGTTTTTTCCCGGCAGGGGCTCGAGGCAGGCAATGTTTGCCGCTGCATCCTTGAGATCCTCGATTCCCACACCGAGAGCCTTGGCTATTTTCGGCAGCCTGTTATGCCCCAATTCAGAAAGGAACTCCCGGATGATCCGCTCCTCAAGGGGATAATCCTGGCGGTCTTTCTTGAGCTGCAGCAGCAGGCACTCCTCGATACCCCGGCCGCCTACCCCGGTGGGTTCGAGATCCTGGACGATCTCCAGGGCGATCTCCAGCAGGACCATCGGCGTGGGAGACTCCATCGCATCAAGAAGCTCCTCCAGCGAATACATCAGGTAGCCACGGTCATCGATGTTGTAGATGATCTCGCTGCAGAGCTCCCTGATGCGAACCACTGTCTCATCTGAAAGATCAAACACCGGGGAGATCTCAGCCTGGGACTCAGTTTCTACAGGTCCGTTCCCCCCAGGCCCGTCCGGCTCTGCCTCGAGGGGGACAGCAACAGGGTGTTCAGCGGTATCCGGCGGATCTTCAGGACAGCTTTCTCCCCCGGGTAACACACTGGATTCAAAGCGCCGCATCACGGCCAGGATTTCTTCGTCAATCAGAAGATGGACCTGGTCCTCGAGATGGTCCTGCAGGGAGATCGGGCGTTCAGCAGTATTGCTCATCGCCTCGAGCTTCTCGTCTCTCTCTCCGCTGTAGCTCGATGAGAGCCTGGAAGGTGGGGCATCATCCTGGCTGTAGCGGTCAAGCTGCTCCATCCGGGCTTCCAGCGAACCGAGCGGGTCTTCAGGTGAATCACCACCCTCCTCAACCTCTTCGGCAGAGCCACTTTCAGCCTGGGGAGCAGCCTCCTCCTCGGATGCTGTGAGCGAGTTGTCCTCCGAGCGCTCAAGCGTCTCGTTGTTTTCCAGTTCGGTCTCCACACGTTCCTGCAGATCCATGGAGTTCAGACAGAGAATCTCCATCGACATGTACATCTGCGGCGACAGCGTCTGGATCTGCCTGA
>JAYGDV010000381.1:0-8700 GCA_046582735.1 Planctomycetota bacterium | reverse complement strand
TCTTCGACACTGCCGGAATACGAACCGACGAGACGGCGTTCCTCTTTGAACAACCGGTTCAGCTCAAAACCAGCCTGCTCGCCCGCCTCGGCATGAGCAAAGAGAACCACCGTCGAGCCTCTCCTGCCCAGCTGCAGGCAGGCGTCGAGGGCTTCGCCACCACCGGCCGTATCAAATACCGCGTCAACCCCCTCACCGGAGCTTATCGAATCCACCGCTGCTTTCGCCCCTGCAGGCTCGCATGCGAAATCGGCGCCGAGGGCACCGGCGAGCTGCCTGCGCTCTTTAAGCAGCTCGACAATTCCCACCCGGGCGGACGGAAAGGCTGCCTTCAAAACCAGCAGGTGCAGAAGCCCCATGCTTCCTCCGCCGAGAACCAGCGCGGATCCCCCCGCAGCGATGCCGGAGCGGCGAACCCCCCTCAGCACACAGGCAGCCGGCTCGAGAAACACAGCGGTCTCATCGCTCATCGAATCGGGAATAGCGCGCATTGCCGAGTGAACGGCTGTCTCCCTGACAATAATCTTTTCGCTGAAGCCACCCGGCTCCAGCTGGTTTTCACGAAAGGAGCTGCACATGGTTTCACTGCCGGTGCGGCAGTAGGTGCACTCACCGCAGGAAACATGGTGGGCCACCACCACCCGCTCGCCCCGGCTGAAGCCCTCGACCCCTGCGCCACACTCATCCACCACCGCCACCACCTCGTGGCCAAGCACCGTACCCGGCGGCTGGTTCGCTGCCGCGAGCTTGAAAACATCCGTACCGCAAAGTCCGCAAACGCGAAGAGAAACGAGAACCTCACCAGGTCCGGGTACCTGCGGGGAGCGCCGCTCAAGAACGGTAGCGCCACCCTCACTGCAGGCCAGCGCCCGAAATCCATCCTCATCCGGCCTCGCGGCGTCTTCCATCATTCAGCCTTAAACCCGCTCAAAAACACCTGCTGCACCCATTCCGCCACCGATGCACATCGTCACCAGCGCATACCTCCCATCAAGCCGTTCGAGCTCACCGAGAGCCGTGAGAGTCATACGAGCACCGGTGCAGCCGAGGGGGTGTCCCAGCGCCACGGCCCCGCCGTTTACATTGACCTTCCCGGGAGGCAGATCGAGCTCCCTGATCACACTCAGAGCCTGGACCGCGAAGGCCTCGTTGAGCTCGATGACATCCATGTCGTCGATCGTAAGCCCAGCCTGTTTGAGAGCCTTCGGAACCGCCTCGACAGGGCCGATCCCCATAATCTCCGGAGCCACTCCCGAGACGTTGTAAGAGCGCAGGATGAGGCGGGGGCGCAGTCCGAGAGACTCGGCTTTCGCCGCGCTCATGACCACCACCGCTGCAGCTCCATCGCTCATCTGTGAGGCATTCCCGGCAGTGACCGTTCCCCGGGTCGAAAAAACCGGGCGTAGTTTCGAGAGCCCCTCGAGATCCGTACCCGGACGTGGGCATTCATCGACTGAGAATTCAACCTCGGTTTCCGCAACCGCTCCGTTTTCTCCCGGTTTCTTCAACGAGAACCGGTAGGGAACGATCTCCTCGCTGAACTTCCCCTCCTCCAGCGCAGCGAGGGCTTTTCGATGACTCTCCACCGAGAAAACATCGGAATCCTCCCGCGAGATACCGTACTTGAGGGCAAGGTTCTCGGCCGTCAGGCCCATCCCGATATAAACCTCAGGCCAATCATTGGCGAAACCCGGGTTGGCATAGGTTCGCTGGAACATGGCCACCCGGCTCATGCTCTCGGTGCCGCCTGCGACAACCACCTCTGAATGTCCGCAACGCACCTGGTCAAATGCCTGCGAGATCGTCTGGATTCCTGAAGAGCAGAAGCGATTGATGGTCGCCGCGCTGGTGGTCACCGGGAGTCCTGCCTTCAGCGTAGCGATCCGGGCAACATTCATACCCTGTTCCTGCTCAGGAATAGCGCAACCCAGCAGAACATCGTCAACCTCCGCCGGATCGAGGCCCCCGGCCCTGTCAACCGCCTCACGGATCACGCAGGCGGCCAGGTCATCGGGACGCACCGTGCGCAGGGTCCCCTTGCGTCCCTTGCCCATGGCCGTTCGGGCTCCGCTGACAATAACCGCGTCCTTCATCATGCTTCTTCCTTCGGGCCGGATTTCAATTCCTCAATGGCTTTCCCGTCTTGAGTGTATGTTCGATCCTGTCGAGAGTCTTCTGCTGGCCCAGCAGCTCGAGAAAAACCTCGCACTCGAGATCAAGGAGATACTGTTCGCTTACAGGGTTCTCCTCATCGATATTTCCACCACAGAGTACATGGGCCATCCTGCCGGCGAGGAACTCATCGTATTCGCTGATAAATCCCCCTCCGGAATACTGGCTCAGCAGGATCTTCAGCTCGGCAATACCCGCCTCTCCGGCTACCTTTACGCTCTTGCGAGGCCTGGGCGGACAGTATCCCTGTGAAGCCATCGCCAGCACCCGGCTGCGTGCATCGGCAATCACCCGGTCGCGATTCATGCTGATTCCATCGCCTGCGGCGAGATAACCCAGCTGCCTGGCCTCCGCGGCGCTGCCGGAAGTCCTGGCCGTGGCAATGTTCTCAAAGTAGCGCATCAGGAAACCGAAAGGATCCACCGGGTAGCCGGCCGGAACCGCCTCGGCTGCACGGCAGGCCATCTCGCGGGTCCCTCCACCAGCGGGAATCAGTCCGACACCCAGCTCTACCAGCCCGATATAGGTTTCCCCGGCTGCCTGGATGGCATCGCAGGCAAGCGGGATCTCACACCCCCCACCAAGCGCCATTCCCTGCACAGCACACACCACCGGGATAGAGGAATACCTGATCTTCAGCACGGTTTCGTGAAAGCCGCGGATCATGCCCTCGATCGCCTTCCAGTCCCTGGCCATCGCAGCCGTGGCCAGCTCCTTGATGTTGGCTCCAAGGGAATAATTGGTGGCCTGGTTACCGATGACAAGCCCTGCATAGTCCTGCTGCTCAGCCAGGTCGATTCCCTTACGGACCATCTCCAGGGTCTCACCCGAGATGGTGTTCATCTTGGAGTGGAACTCGAGGCAGAGAACTCCCTCGCCGATATCAAGAACACTGGCCGATGGATTCGACAGCAGCGGCTCACCCCTCCTGCGCACATCATCCAGCAGGATCACTCCCGGGCGCTCAGCTATTGCCTCAACTGTTGCGCTGGCGGGCAGGAAAACCGACCGGCTCCTTTGAGCTCCTTCTCCCACCGTCGAATAGAAGCTGTCGTTGCCAGCCGACAACAGGCCCTCGACCAGGGGAGGTATCTCTCTGCCCTCCTCGCCAAGGCGCTCGACAGTATCCCGCACCCCGAGCGCATCCCAGAGCTCGAAAGGGCCGAGCTGCCAGTTGAAGCCCCAGCGCAGCGCCCGGTCAACGCTCACGATGTCTTCGCAAATCTCCGGAACCCTCCTGGCGCTGTAGAGCATGGTCTCCGAGAGCAGCTTCCAGACGTAGTCGGAGGCCGGGTCATCTCCACTGACGAGTGCCTGGATCTTCGCCGCCAGCCCCTTTGCCTTTTTTGCACTCTCGAGGGAAGGAAAGTTAACCTCCCCGGCCGCACGGTATTCAAAGGAATCAAGGTCGAGAACCAGGATGTCCTTCCCATCTTTCCTGTAAAACCCGCCGCCACTCTTTCGACCGAGCTTTCCCTCCTCAACCATCCGCTGCAGGAAAGCAGGCGCCCTGAAGAGCTCGCGGCTCTCATCATCGGGCACAAGGTCATAGACGTTCTTCATGACCATGAGAGCCACATCGATCCCCACCAGGTCGTGGAGCTTGAAGGTTGCCGTCTTCGGGCGCCCAATGACAGGGCCGGTGATGGCATCAATCTCTTCGATACTCAGTCCCGTTTCCTCCTGGTACACACAGGAGGCCCCCATGCAGAGGACTCCAATGCGGTTGGCTATGAAGTTGGGGGTGTCCTTGCACTCAACGACTCCCTTGCCCAGGCGAGACTCGGCGAAGGTGCGAATCGTCGAGAAGACCTCATCGGAAGTATCCGGCCCACGCACCAGCTCCAGGAGGTACATATAACGCGGCGGGTTGAAAAAATGAGTTACCAGGAAGCTGCTGCGGAAATCATCATCGAACCCCTCGGTGAGCATGCCCAGGGAGATACCGGAGGTATTCGAAGAGATGATCGAGCCTGGGCGGCGATGGGGCGCAATCCTTTCATAGATTCCCCTCTTGACCTCGAGATTCTCGGTGACCGCCTCGATAATCCAGTCGCACTCTCCCAGGGCATCGAGATCATCCTCGATATTGCCGGCACTTAGAAGGGCGGCATCGGCCGGGTCCATGAAGGCGGCCGGCTTCGTCTTGAGGGCCCTGGCAATGGCATCGGAAGAGATCCGTGACCGGTCGCCGTCACCTTCGGGAACGATATCCAGCAGGAGACAGGCTACCCCCGCATTCGCAAGGTGGGTGGCGATCCCGCAACCCATCGTACCGGCGCCGATAACCGCGGCCTTCCTGATCAGCATCTGTTTCGCCTTTCCATCTTCAGTTGCCTCCGGCACCGGGCTCTGTCCCGTCCCCGCCCACGCCCTTCTCCTGCTCCTTGCGCAGCCACTCTATTCGCTCCCTGACTTTTTTCTCAAAACCCTGGTCGCCCGGCTTGTAGAAGTAATTACCCTGCAGGCCATCGGGAAGATACTGCTGGGCTACCCAATGTTCCCTGAATGCATGCGGGTACTTGTAGTTCTTTCCGTGCCCAAGCCCCTCCTTGTCACGAGATGAATCCTTGAGATGGTTGGGAACTTCATCATCAGCGCCGTTGTTCACCGCAGCAACCGCTTCGTAATAAGCCATGGTGCTGTTGGATTTCGGTGCTGTTGCCAGGTGAATACAGGCCTGGGACAGGCTGAACTGGCATTCGGGCAGTCCCACGAAGCGAGTGGCCTCCGCGGCGTTATTGGCCACCACCAGGGCCAGGGGATCGGCCATGCCGATATCCTCGCTGGCAAAGATCACCATGCGGCGCGCGATAAAGAGAGGATCCTCACCGGCCCGGATCATCCGCGCCATCCAGTAAAGCGCCGCATCTGGATCGGTTCCACGGAGGCTCTTGATAAAAGCGCTGATCATGTCGTAGTGGATGTCACCATCCTTATCGTAGAGGAGCGCCCTCTGCTGGATCGATTCCTCCGCCACCTCGAGGCCTATCCTCGCCACTCCATCATCACCAGGCGGAGTTGTCACAAGAGCCAACTCCAACGCGTTCAGGGCGTTGCGCGCGTCTCCTGACGCCAGCTGGACAATGTGGCCGAGTGCATCCTCTGCGACCTCATGGTTCAGCTCTCCATACCCACGCTCGCAATCATCGAGAGCTGCCAGGAGAATTTCACGCAATTCATCATCGGCGAGGGAGCGAAGCTCGAAAATAGTGGAACGGCTCACCAATGCCTTGATCACCGAGAAATAGGGATTCTCCGTCGTCGCCCCGATAAAGGTGATCGTGCCGTTCTCTACATGCGGAAGCAGCGCATCCTGCTGGGCCTTGTTGAACCTGTGCACCTCGTCGACAAAGAGGATGGTTCGCTGTGAATCTTCAAAGCTGTGCTTTTTCAGCCGCTCCGCTGCACCGGCAACCACCTCCCGGATGTCCTTAACACCGGCAAGAACGGCATTGATGGTTTCGAATTTAGACTGGGTGGCGTTGGCGATCACCCTTGCAAGGGTCGTCTTGCCAGTCCCGGGTGGTCCCCAGAAGATGACAGAGGTCACCCTGTCGGCCTCGATGGCTCTCCTGAGAAGCTTTCCTTCGCCGAGAATATGGGGTTGCCCGATGAATTCCTCGAGGGTACGTGGACGCATCCGGGCAGCCAGGGGCACTCCCCCCTCATCGATTAGACAGGACGAGTCCCTGTTGATCGCTGTCTTCGATTCCTTCCCGCTGCGTTTCATCATCCGCATCCTAACACCCGGCGCCCGCTGCCGTCAGTGCTTAGTTTCCCCCCAAGAGCTCCCCGCTCAGAGCAGCAGGTCATCCTCCCCCCGCCAGGGGGGGCTCACCAGGGCGGAGAAATAGAGCTCCCCGCTGCCGGTGTTCTCGATCCACTGCCTGGAACCCGCGGGGATGTGAATGGTATCGCCGGCAGTAACCTCCGCTTCCTCCTCCCCTATATGCATGATCCCGCTGCCGTTGAAAATCGTATAGACCTCATCCTGGGAGGCGAGCCTGTGGGGAAGGGTCGCCTTGCCCGGGTCCACCCGGGCAAACGCCAGGGAATAGGGAAGATCAACCGCATCGCGGTCTGCGTGCAGCACCTCCTTCAGTCGGCAGCCGTCATTGGCAATGATCTCTTCGCAGTCATCGAGTCGTTTAATAAACATGGTCCACTTCCTTCGTATTCAATCTTCAGCACCACCGAGCTTCCTTCCCCTCCACACCTCCCCCCTGCCCATGAGATGATTCCAGCCCGAAAGGAAGGTCATGCAGGTATAGAGAAGACTGGCCAGCGGAAGGCTCAGCGCGTAACGCGGCGGCAGGTCATGATGTCGCAACGCCGGCCAGTATTTCAAGGCCTGCAAGGCCATCGCAAGGACACCGCAAAAACCCGCCAGCGGTTCATCGAAGAGAAGAGAGAAGAGACAGAGCAATGGAGGCGATACGAAAAACCCGAGCAGCCCGAGCAGGGTCAGCCCCAGCAGGATATAGCTGTAGCCGAGCTGGTCAAAAGCGGTGCGGGTCACCATCGATGAGATCCCGCCCAGGCTGCAATATTGCCGTACCGAAACCATCGTTTTCGACAGGCCCAGCCAGAGGCTGCCGCCGGCTTGCTTCACCTTCGCCGCAAGGTTGATGTCATCAATGACCTCCCCGGCAATCACCTCCAGGCCACCGATTTTCTCGAGGTATTCGCGTGAGACCAGGATACAGCCACCCGCCGCAGCCGCGACCCGGGAAGAAGCCCTTGCCACCGACCTGAAGGGATAGAGCAGATGAAAAAACCAGACAAAGGCCGGAACAAGGAGTCTCTCCCACCACCCGGCAACGCTCAGCCTGACCATAACGGATACGAGGCTTCTTTCCCCGTCCCCGGCAACCTGCCTCAGGGCCCGGATTGAACCGGGGGGGTGGAGGATGTCGGCATCTGTGAATAGAAACCAGCGGATATCATCTCCACCGGGAGACTGCAGGGTCCTCTCAACTGCACTGGCAAGGGCAAAGGTCTTCCCGGACCAGCCCGGCGGAGGCTCAAGCCCGGCGACCACCCCGGCGATGGAGGCTGCCGGACTCTCCTTGATCAGTTTCCGGGCGGTTTCCCCGGTTCCGTCCGAAGAACGGTCATCCACAAGCACCAGCGTTGCATAATCCTCCGATTGCTCCAGCAGGGAGGGAAGAGTTTTACCAAGGAGATCCTCCTCGTTGCGGGCCGGTATGACGACCGCAAGCTCCTTTGATTCAGGCGGCGCCTCCTCAGGAGGAGACCCCGAAGGCAGCATCGACCTGCGCGGCCAGGCCCTCCTCGGGTCCAGGAAAAGCAGGACCCAGAACAGGAGGACGACGCAGCTCCAGCAGAAGAGAACCGTCAACTCAGCTGACCAGGGCTGTCCGTCCCCACTGCCGAAATAATGGAACGGATCTCAGCTGCTATTGCACTGTTGGTACTGACCCCGCTGCTGCCATCGATACCGGGATTTCCCTGCCAGTCTGTAAAGACTCCCCCGGCCTCCTCGACAATCGGTTTGAGGGGCACGATATCCCAGCGACTGAGCACGGGGTCGAGCATGACCTCAGCCTGGCCGATGGCCACCAGGAAATGGCCGTAACAATCCCCCCAGCTGCGCAGGAGCTTTACCCGGTCACTCAGCGCGGTATGCACACCCAGCGTCCCTGACATGCAGAAGGTCTCGGCGCCGGTATAGACCACGCAGGCGCTCTCAAGATCGGCCACATCAGAGACACTCACCTTTCTCCCGTTGGCCATTGCCCCGTTGTGGTAGCAACCCTCTCCGGCCGCGGCCACCAGGGTCTCGCCAAGGGCCGGCAGGTTGATGACGCCGAGTACGGCCTCGCCGGAGGCATCCTCGAGGCCGACCAGGACTCCATAGAGCGGGACTCCCTGGACGAATGACCTCGTCCCATCGATCGGGTCCAGGACCCAGCGATAGCCCGAGTCACCCGGCCTCTCCCCTGATTCCTCGCCAAGAAATGCATCCCCGGGAAATTCGGCTGAAAGAAGCTCGATCAGCAGCGCCTCGCTGCTGCGGTCGGCGATGGTCACCGGGCTCGAGTCAGCCTTGAGTTCCACCTCTACACCCTGGCGGAAATATTCAAGGGTCAGCTCTCCGGCTTTTTGCGCCGCAGCGAGAGCTATTTCCATACGATTCTTAAGGTCTGTCATAACTGCAAAACTGGTGGATACATTGGATCAGCGGGCGGATTTTCGCACCCTCTCGCTACCTGTGCAAGCAATCAACGAGGAAGGCCGGGAACGGGAATTCCGTCCTCAATCGCCCTCATCCGGTGGCTTTCAGCAGGCCAGACTCCGGTAATACCTCTTTTATTGCGAATTGCCCCGGTTAAAGGAACTTAATTAACGGGAAGGAGTAAGGAGGAAAACTCCAGTTTTATACAGGCGGTTCCCGATAAATAAGCTTGTGGAGGAAATAAATGAAACAAATACGAATAACAGCAGCACTCCTGGTTCTCGGCGCATTGGCATCCGGTTGCAGCAGCAACTCCCTGCGTGAAG
>JAYGDV010000310.1:0-1733 GCA_046582735.1 Planctomycetota bacterium | reverse complement strand
CTGCTGGGCCCCAACGGGGCCGGCAAGTCGACCCTGCTGAACATGCTCATGGGGCTCCTGGCTCCATCTTCGGGCCGGGCCTGGATGCTGGGCTTCGATACGGCGAAGGAATCCCGCCGGGCGAGGTCCCGGGTGGGTTATATGCCCGAGAATGACAGCTTCGTTGCCGGATTGTCGGTATTGCAGTTCGTTTCGCTTGCAGGCGAGCTCCATGGCCAGAAGCCCGTTGTTGCCCGCCGCCGCGCCCACGAGGTGCTCTCGCTGCTGGGTCTCGAGGAGGCGCGCTACCGCCTCATCGAGGAGCAGCCGACCGGGATCCGCCAGCGCGCCAAGCTCGCCCAGGCGCTGATCAACAATCCGGACCTGGTCATCCTCGATGAGCCGACCAACGGCCTCGACCCGGCCGGGCGCTCGGCGATGCTCGCGCTGATCTCACGTCTTCACCGGCAGCAGGGAAAATCGATCCTGCTGTCGAGCCACCTGCTCGGCGATGTCGAGCGGGTCTGCGATTCGGTTGTCATCCTCGACAAGGGAAGGGTGCTGGCCCACGGCGAGGTGGGTGCCCTGGCCTCATCGAGGGCGAACAGCTACCGGATCCAGGTCTCCGGCTCCCAGGAGAACCTCGGAGACCACCTTGGCGGGCGAGGTGTTGAGGTCGAAGCTCTGCCATGGCGGGGTGGGGCAGTTTTACGGGATTATATCGTTACCCTTCCAGAGCAGGCCGATACCCGGCTTCTCTTTGAGGTCTTCGCTGCAGGCGGTGCTGCTGAGTCGGTCGGCCTGCTCTCGGGGCTCTGGCCCCATGAAGAAAACCTCGAGACGGTCTTCGAGCGCATTGTCGCTGCGGAGGTCGAGGAGCAGCCGGCGGCAGGCCCGGGGGAGACCGGTTGATGAGCAAAGAACCCAGGGAAATCAGCGAGGGAGACGTGCTGGCAGAGGCGCCGGAAGCCACGGTCGCTGATCGCTGGACGCTGAGCGGCCCGGTGTCTGAGGAAGAATCACGCAGTGGCACGATGACCTGGTGGCCGGTTGCCCGGGTTGGCCTGAAGCTCGTAATGAAGCGCAAAATTTTCAAGGTTTTCCTCGGTCTTGGCCTGATGAATTTCCTGTTTTTCAGCTCGATGATCTATTTCCTCGCCGACCTCAGGAAGCGGGGTCTCCCGCAGGGGGCCATCGAATTCGCGGAACGGTTTGCATTCACCGGTAAGGGAGAGGCCTACCACTCCTTTATTTTCACCCAGAACATTGTCGTCATGCTGTTGCTGGCCATCAGCGGTACGGTTCTTGTCAGCAATGACTTCCGTTTCCGCTCACTGACTTTTTAACTGTCCAAGCCGCTGGGGCGCGGACAGTATTTCCTCGGCAAGCTCGCGGCGATCTCCATGCTGGTCGGCATGCTGACCCTGTTGCCGTGCCTGGTGCTCTTCATCGAATACGGGCTCTTCAGCGAATCCTTTGATTATTTTATCGAGTCCGGCGACATCTTCTTCGCCATCCTGGCCTATGGACTGCTGGTAAGCGTCAGCATGTCGGTCCTGTTGCTGGGTGTGGCCGCACTTCTTCGCAGGACCATCTCGATCGTTATGGTCTGGGGCCTGATTTTTGTCTTTCTGCCGCGGGTTACTTTCCTGTTGCGGACAGTTTCAGATTCAGACGATTCCCGGTATTGGGGAATGTTTGATTTCTGGACCCTGCTCTCGCAGATCAGCAAGAATTTCTTCGGCATTGTCCCG
>JAYGDV010000253.1:0-10895 GCA_046582735.1 Planctomycetota bacterium | reverse complement strand
TCCAATGAACGGACTGAGCAGGAACCACACCAGGGCCATACCCAGTGTCCAGTCGTAATTAAACAGACCGGTAAAGAACCCGGAAACCAGGCCCAGCCAGGAGAAAATCCGCAGAAGCGGGCGGCTCCTGCGAATAAAGTTATGATGGAGCGGCTTCACTCCCCCGCGGTGCGTATTCCAGGCATCGCTGCCGAGATCCTGGACGGCCTTGCGAACCTCGGTAACCGATGTACCGGGCGCCATCGGCTCACCAAAGCTGATCGTCACCGGGTAGGGAATCTTCTTGGGAATCTTGGTCAGGAAGCGGCCGCCGGAGTGGCTGAAGATGCTGCCCCAGACGCCATCGAGGTTCACCGGGATGATGGGAGCATCCCTGCCCCTGACGATGCGCTCGAGACCGCGCTTGAAGGGCTGCAGCTGCCCGGTGCGGGTGATCTGGCCTTCACCGAAAATACAGACGAGGTGCCCCTCATCGATGTACTCACCGGCATCCCGCATGGCCTTCAGGATAACCCTCGGGCCGCCGGAGGAAGACACCTCGATCGCGTTGAAGGCCCTGAGAAAAGGGCCGTAGATGGGATGGTGAAAATAGGAAGATTCGACGATGAAGCGAACCGGGCGGTCGATGCTGGCGACCAGGAAGAGACCATCGACGAAAGATACATGGTTTGGAACCAGCAGGGCGCCGCCCTTCGTTGGCACGTTCTCCGCCCCGATGATCCGAAGCTTGTAGAAAGTATTTGAGAACAGGATGAGCAACAGGCGAATGAAAGCATCCGGAACCAGCTTAAGTGCCCAGATCGTCCCGCCAACGGTTATCAATCCCGCCCCGATGAACAGGCCCGTCATGCCAATCCCCATGACGCTGACCAGGAAGACCCCGAGGAGATTGCCGATGATCATGCCGCCAAAGGTAAAGAGATTGCTCAGGGCGATCACCGAACCCCGGTGCTCCTCCGATGACAGCCACTGCAGGAGCGCGGAGAGGGGAATCAGGACCAGGCCGCTGCTCACACCGATCATTAACATAAAGATCATCGAGCCGGTGAGCCCGGGGTCTACCAGGCCCATCATCAAGGTGAAGAACGCCATTCCAAACGCGCCAAGGGGTATGAATCCGTATTCCACCTTGCCGGAGGACAGCTTGCCGGTGATGAGGCTCCCCAGCGCCACGCCGGCGGCGAAGACACCCAGGAGCAGGGATTTGTTCTTCAGCAGGGGAGCGGTCACGTCTTCAACGAGCAGGGCGCCCTTGATGATGGCCACGGGCCCGAGGAAACTCGCGATCCCCCAGTAAAAAGCCAGGCCGAGGATCGCCAGCCACAGGGGACGCTTGGAGCGCACATCACGCCAGGCCTCGCGGAAGGTTTCACTCAAAGCACGCGGTTTTCCTGCCGGCAAGACTCTCGGAATAAAGAAACTGGAAACCAATCCCACCACGGAGAGACATACCAGCACCCCTCCGGCTATCCAGGCGTTATTGTCCCCCCACTTTCCATCGTCTATTCCAAGGCCCGGAATAAGGGAACCCATCACCAGGCCGCCACCGACGATCGCCGTGATGGTGAAGAACTCCAGCAGGCCGTTGGTATAAGACAGGTCGCGATGCGAAACCAGCTGGGGAACGATACCGTATTTCGCCGGGCTGAACAGGGCGCTCTGCGCTCCAAGACCGGCAAGGACAATAAAAAAGATCACGAGGGAGTGTTCCGGATCCTTCCACAGGAAAAACAACCCGACCGTCATCAGCATCAACTCAAAAAACTTCATACTGATGATCACCGAGCGCTTGCTGAAGCGGTCGGCGATATACGCTGAAGGGATCGTGAAGAGGAACAGGGCCAGGTTCAGGGCAAGGAAGCTCCAGGTTGTCCAGGCCAGGTCGGCGGCTTCTTTTGCCTCTGCCTCCGCACCGGGGTTCGCGGCAATCCAGGCGTTCATACCCAGCAAGAGGACAAGGAACTTCCAGGCATTGTCGTTGAACGCCCCGAAGAACTGGGTTACCAACAATCCGACAAGAGAACGTTTCGGCTGAGTACTCAAATTGCAGGCCTCATGAAAAAAGAAACGCTATAAGCTTGCTAACGAACGGAAAATCCTCGACCCATAAATCTACCCTCTACAGCCTCTCTACATCCACAGCCAAGCTGCTACCGGGATCAGTCTCGAACCCTCCGGGCGGTATGGAGCGTATTGGGGGAAACCTCGCCGAAGTCCTGCAGCTCTCCATCGGGCCAGCTCACCACCAGCCGCACAGGAGAATCCCCGCTTCCCAGGCCGAAATGTGCCCGGTGAGAGTTGGCTGACTGGAAAGGCCCGCCGCCACGCAGCCAGCGGCGCTGAACAGCCTCTCCCTGGTAGAGTTCCAGCCTGCTGCCGATCCCCCGGCGGTTCATCGAGCCGGGGCGGTTATCCAGTAATTCGACAATCAGCCAGTTGGTGGCTTTTCCCGCATCGTTGCGAAGCAGGCGCAGGGGGCCGTTCAGCTCCCCCACCACCAGGTCGAGATCACCATCTCCATCCAGGTCGCCACGAACCGCGGTACGGTCCCGGTGGGCCCCTGCAACCCAGGACCCGGCAACGTCCGGATCGGTAACCGGTAGAAAACGGGACTCGCCGCGCTCAAAAAGAAGCGGCCGCTGCAGGTAGGGAGAATCCATGGTATCAGGCCTCGCCTGGGGAAAGACATGGCCGTTGAAGACAACCAGGTCCTCGTCCCCATCGTGGTCGAGATCGCAGAAATCGCAGGCCCAGCCCAGGCTGGTCAGAGAAACCCTGCCGAGTCCCCAGCTGCGTGTCCTGTCGGCAAAGAACCCCCCACCGAGGTTCAGGTAAAGGGTGTTGGTATCGCCTGAAAAGTTCGTCGTGAAAATATCCGGCGATCCATTGCCGTCGACATCTCCCACCGCGATGCCCATCGTCGCCTGGGCTGCGCCATCGGAATTCGCCGAGACGCCGCTGTCTACTCCCACCTCGTGGAAGCGTCCCTTCCCCTGGTTGCTGAAGAGGTAGTTTCCCATCGAATCGTTGCCGACGAAGATGTCCTGGCGCGAATCACCATCGAGATCGAGGATCGCAACGTTGAGAGCATAGGCCGGCGCCACCGCACGGATCCCCGCAGGCTTGCTGATATCCCTGAACCTGCCCTTGCCGAGATTTTCATAGAGCAGGTCGTGCTGGGCGGGGAGGCCGAGCGGGCCCCCGAGCACCTCCGTCTTCTTGAAGGCAGTCCGTGCAGGGGGGTTGGCCGGGTCGAATGACAGGTAATTGCAGACATAGAGGTCGAGATCCCCATCACCGTCGGTGTCGGCAAAGGCGCAGCCCGTGCCCCAGCTCCCATCGGCCACCCCTGCAGCATCGGAAACATCCTCAAAGCCCCTGCCTCCCTTGTTGCGAAGCAGGACATTCGGGCCGTAGCAGGCGATGTAGATGTCATCGAAACCGTCTCCATCGTAGTCCCCTACCGCAACACCAAAGCCCCAGCGGCGCAACTGCAGCCCCAGGCGCTCAGTCGCATCGGAAAACCGCAGGCCTCCCCGGTTCTCAAAGAGCCTGCAGCCGGGACCACGCTCAGGACTCTCCAGCGTCGCTCCATTGGGAACGAATACATCGAGATCTCCATCGGAATCAAAATCGATCAGCGCAAGCCCGCATCCCTTTACCTCGAGGATCTCCCGCGATGGAGTTCCTCCCGAGGTCAGGACCAGATCCAGCCCTGTATTGGCTGCATCGAGCTCACTCATGCGGATCCCTGTTTTACCGGGAGAGGAAACCGATGAGGACGGTGAATCTCCACATCCAGCCAGGAAGAGGCAGGCTGCCAGCGCCGGGAAATATCCGTGGGATGTATTTCTCATCCCTTCGCTCCCTTGCTGATCTCCTGGTGCAACTTCAGCGCAGCCTGCGCCGCCTCCCTCTCACCCAGCCTCAGGAGAACCCGGAAGAGTTTATAGTGGGCGTTGTAATGCCGCGGCCAGGTCCTGGTGGCCTCCTCGAACTGGCTCCTGGCAAGCTCGAGGCGCCCCTGGAGTTCATAAACTTCACCGAGGCGGGCGACCGTCTTGGCAAACTCGATTTTCCTCTGGGAATTGCGGCCCTGCAGATCGCGAGCCTTCAAAAGAAAAGACTCGGCCTCATCCAGCCTGCCATCCTCAAGCGCGATCAACCCGAGTCCGAACCAGGTCGCCGCCACCTCCGGGGCCGATTCAGCATGCCTGCTGAAGGCCACCTCCGCCTCGCCCAGGCGGCCAAGATGGTAGAGAGCCCAGCCGTGAAAATGCAGAATGTTTTCGCTGCCGGGGAAAGCCGCCCCGGAATTCAGGATCTCCTCGAATCCACGCCGGGCCTTCTCATAGTGCTTCTGGCGATGCCAGGAAAAGGCGACCAGGAACCTGGCCTGGAAAGCGGCGGGATGATCTGCCAGCACAGCCGCCAGGATTGCCCTGGCCTCAGCAGGTTTCTTCCCGATAATTTTGCGGGCCTTCTCGACCCTGGGATCGGCATCACCCGGGGAGGGCGGGGGCCGGGAAGGCTGCTCCTTCGTCTCCACACTGCTCCTGCCCTGGTCCTGCCCGACGGGCTCACAGGCCACCAGCAGGAAGCAGAGCACGCAGAAAAGGCAGGAGGTGGACCAGCACGATGGAACGGGAAAACTCACTTCAACTCTCCTGCTCATTCGACCTGATCAGGATATCGTGAATCGCGACGTGGTCGGGAGCCTCGAGGATATGGACAACGGAGGCCGCCACGTCCCCGGGATCCAGCACCCTGTATTGCGGCAGCCCTGCGGCGATCTTTTCAGGGTCACCCCGGTAGAGCACCTCGTGAAACTCGGTGGTAACAAAACCAGGAGAGATCTCGCTGACCCTGGAGGGACTTCCCAGGGTACGCAATTCCTGGCGCAGGCACTCGGTGATAGCTCTCACGGCGAATTTGGTGGCGGCATAGAACCCGCCCCCCGGCGGAATCCTGTGACCGGCCATGCTGGAAACATTCAGGATATGCCCACCTTTTTGCGGATCAAAACAGCCGAGGGCTTCCCGGCAGGCCACCGCCAGCGCCAGCACGTTCACATCGAGCATCTCCTGCCAGTCTTCGGTGGCCCCATCGTGGAAGCCGGCCTTGCGGCCGAGCCCGGCGTTATTCACCAGGATATCGAGCCCCCCCCAGCGCGCACTGGACTCATGGAAGATCCTGCCGATGTCCTCGGCCTGGCGCAGATCCGCCACCACCAGCAGGGGGGCCTCGCCACCGGCAGCACTGATCCGGGAGCCGAGCTCTTCGAGCCGGTCACCCCGGCGGGCAGTGAGGGTCAGGCAGGCCCCCCGGGCAGCGAGCTCCAGGGCAATGGCTTCCCCGATGCCGCTCGACGCCCCGGTGATAACTGCCTTGCTTCCCTTGAGGTCCATTTTCAGGGTCCTTTCCTGCTGCCTGTTGCAGTCAAAAACACAGAGCGCAACCGTTCATACGGCCCACTTTCGCACAGACGCCTGCATCCACCACGTCGAAAGTAGCTCCCCGCGGCAATAAGTACCGCCCTCTGATCCTGAAATAATCTCCGGGGCATTCACCCGCCTCCCGCAACCTCACCTCTCGCTCTATTCACCTCGATCCGGTACTGTATTGCCTGCCTGTTCAACGATCCGGAGACCCTGGGAAGGCTGCCATCCATGACAGAAAAAAACGACCTGTCCGCTCCGCAGCTGGAGAACATCCGGTTCGAAAAGGACCCGCGAGCCTGCAGGATCGTCTGCACCCTGGGGCCCTCGAGCTCAAGCCCGGAGGTGATTGAAAAGCTCATCGAGGCGGGCATGAACGTGGCGCGCCTGAATTTTTCGCACGGCACCCGGGAAACCCATGAAAACCTGGTCCGGGAAATTCGCGCCGCTTCCCGGCGCACCGGCAAGCCCATAGCCATCATGCAGGACCTGCAGGGGCACAAGGTGCGCCTGGGGCGTGCAGACGCTCCCATCATCCTGCGAAAGGACAGCGAGCTAACCGTCTGCCCCGGCGAAGAGATCACAACAGAGCGCCTTGGAATTGACTATTCGGGAGCCGAACGCTACGTCAAGGCGGGACACCGTATCTTTCTCGATGATGCGAAGATTGAGCTGGAGGTCATCGCCTGCGAGGGAGAAGAGCTGCAGTGCCGGGTCCACAAGGGAGCATCCGTTCACAGTCGCAAGGGAGTCATCTTTCCCGACTCGGAGCTCGAATTCCCGGTCATCAACGATAAGGACCTCGAGGATGCGGGTTTCGGAGCCGAGCTCGATCTCGACATGGTCGCGATGTCCTTCGTGCGCTCGTCCGACGAGATCCGCAAGATGCGGGAACACCTTGAATCCCACGGCAAAAAGAACTCCTTCATCGTAGCCAAGATCGAGGACAGCTCAGGCATTCGAAACCTCGAGGAAATCCTGGGCGCCACCAACGCCGTACTCATCGCGCGCGGCGACCTCGGTGTGACCCTGCCGCGGGAAAAGGTCCCTGGCGTGCAGAACTCGATTGTCGCCCAGGCCAATACCGTCGGAGTGCCGGCCATCACCGCCACCCAGATGCTTGAATCGATGATCGACCATCCGCAACCGACGAGAGCGGAGGTCAACGACGTCTACACCGCGGTACTGGACGGCAGCCATGCCATCATGCTGTCGGCGGAAACTGCGATGGGGAAGTACCCCGTCGAGGCGGTAGAGGAGATGGACCGGATCGCGCGCGAAGCCGAACTCGAGCTCAATCGCAGGAACCGCGGTGGGCACACTCCCGTCATCGGTGGGCGGGAAGGAATCAATGACCTGCTGGCTGCATCCGGGGTCACCTTCGCCGAACACATGAATGCAGACTGTATCCTGGCCTTCTCCGTGGAGGGCACGACCCACCGGGCTCTTTCAACCGCGTCGCCAACCGTGCCTGTATACGGCGTCCTGGTTGACCATTCCAACCTGCGCCGGCTCCTGCTCCACCGGGGGCTGAGCCTGACGACCATGCCACTGGAAAAGAAACTAGATGACCTCGTCCCCCATGCCCTGAAAAAGCTTCGCCGTGACGGAATCGTAGCCTCCGGCGACAGGGTCATCATCGTCGCCCGCCAGCCCGAACCGGAGGCGGACAAGAGCTTCCTGCTGAAGCTCTCGATCCTCAGTTGATAACTCAGCTTGCGCCGGCCACCCATCAGGCTGGATAATAAGACCTGATAGCAATTGCAGGATGTGGCTGCAGTTACCTGAAGGGGCCTTCTCTACCAGGATTTCACAAGGTTTATTCGACTGATGACAGGAACTCTGCTCTGCCTGCTCCTCCTTGCCCAGCCCCAGGCTGACCAGGACGTTGAATTTCGTTCCCGCCTGGCGGGAACGGATTCAGCCGACGCAGCTGCGCTGCTGGACCTCGGCCAGTGGTGCGAGCGGAAAAAACGCCCGGGATGGGCCGAACGCTGCTACCGAATGGTCGCCGGGCGGGCACGCGATGAGAAAAACTATCCAGAGGCCGTCTACAGGCTTGCCCGGCTCGAGATCGAAAAAAAACTCTATTCGAGCGCCTATAAGAGACTTCGAAAGCTGACCTCTACCTACAACCACAAAGGCGCCATCGCGCTGCTGAAACAGGCCCAGACCGAGACAAGCGCAAGGCAACGGAGCCTGACAGCAGAGGGTGACAAGCTCTACAAGGAAGGAGCGCCGGCCGATGCCCGCGGAAAATACTCCGAGGCTTTCAGGCTCCTTCCCGAGGGTGCATCGAGCGCCGACTTCGTGCCCCGTGCCGTTGTGCTCCAGCGACTGGCGCTCTGTGCCGACCGGATCGATGACGCCCACTTCAAGGATGTCTTTCAGCCCAAGAAAAGAAGCATCCGCCCCTGTAAACGCTGCACCCGCTACGGCGGGTTCCTGAGCTGTACCAGCTGCGGGGGAAGCGGAACCCAGAGTGCCAGGGTGCGCTCAAAAACCGTCAAGGTAGCCTGCCGGCGCTGTACAGGCGTGGGCTATACCTTCTGCAACTCCTGCGTCGGCATGCAGTACAGAACCGAGGATTACAAGATCACGGAGAAGGAGCGCAAGGCGCTCACCAAGGTCCTCACCAAGGTGCGCGACAAGGATGTGCTCGACCGCTCCCTCGCCCAGGCGGTCAAGACGGTACAGAAACTGGTCCTGGAAACAAAGGAGGCTGCTACCCTCGATTATTTCCGCTCGATCCGGCCCAAGTACTCCCTCTCAGCGGACCTGCATGGAAAGCTCGGCCCCCTGCCTTACTCCCCCGCCGCCATCAAGGGGGCTGACCAGAAGTGGAAAGCCGCGAAATACAAGCTCCCGGTAAAAGCCAACTTCATGCTCGCCTTCACCTGCGAGTTCACCTCCTGGCTCACGGGCTATGACATGCTGCGAGCCCGCAACAAGGTCAGCAATTTCTCCGAAGCTCCCACCCTGCGCTCCCCCCCGGCCAATGTACTCAGCCCCGAGCTTCTCTCCGCCTTTCCCGACACCAATACCAGGCAATGGCTCACCGTCGAGGGCATTCTCGTGGGGCATAAGGTGGACCCCGACGGCGGCAACAAGACCCTGGTCACCGTCATCGGTTCCATCGTCCACAATGTCCATTTCTTCACCTGGCTTCCCGATGCAAAGACAGACCTCGAGCACCTCGCCGCCAACGGCTGGCTGCTGAAGGTCGGGGGCCTGCCGAAATACTATCCCTTCGATATCCAGAAGAAACTGGCGGCCGCGCCCAGCGGACACAAGGTGACCCTCGTCGGCAGGTTTCTGCGCAACCCGCTGGGTCATCCCAGGAACTGGTTCGAGATCTGGGACCTGGAGGTCGGCTTCAGCCCGGCCCAGGAAGAGATGTACAGCGCCTTGAAGGAGCCTGTAGAGATCAACTTCCCCTCGCTCGAGGTGAAGAAGCTTGGCAGCTTCCTGCGCTGGTTCGGCCTCCGGCTGGAGCTCAAGGGGATCGCCGGCAACAGCCGGCTGAGCTTCGAGGCTGAAGGCTGTACGATCGGGCGCCTCCTCGACAGGATCGCCAGGACCCTGGGCTCGAAATGGTATTGGGAAAAGGGCCGGATCGTCTTCAGCCGCAAGGTCTCAGCGCAACAGGCCGAAGACGTTAAGCTGGTGCTGGCCCGCCTGCAGAGTGAAGACAGCGGCAAGCTGCTCGTACGCACCGGAAGCAAGCCGGGTACCCGGCCTGTCCCGCCTGCGGCCACAGCACTCCCCGCCGATGGCTCCTCGCTTGAAAATCTCGCTGCGGGTGCCCTCCTTTCGATGGATTACCTGCTTGCCGGGAGGTGCTACAAGAAGCTCGAACAATTGCCTGAGGCCAGGAAACGCCGGGAGCAGGTCCGCCGCCAGCGCTACCGGGTCGCCCTGATGCATACGCTGACCCACCAGACTCCCATCAGCCAGCTCGTCGGCGCCAGCGACCTCTCCGAAATCCACTACCGTAACAATGCCGGGGAGTTGCTGAAGCGAACCGTCAGGATCCTGCGCCGCAGTAAGGAATACGTCTGGATCCAGTCCGGATACGGTGAGGAGGCCCGGCTTCGCCTCGAGGGGATTGAGAAGGAGACCATGATCAGCCGCGAGGACTGGCTCAGCAACAAGGAGCGAGAACTCCAGGCGAGAGTCGCCGCCCTCGAAAAGAGCGCCAGCTACGGCTATCTCAGCGACCTCTTCTCACTGGCGCTCTTCGCAAAGACCAACAAGCTGAGCAAGGAGGGGACAAAATTTCTCGACAGCGCCTTTGCCAGCAAGGACTTCGCCTGGCTGCTGGAAACCTATTTCCCAAATGACCGGGAGCGCCTTACCCGCTATTGGAAAAAAGCCACGGGACGCGAAGAAGCCCTGGCAAAAAAAACTCCCGCGAAAAAACCGTCGGAAACCAGGCCGGCCCGGGAAAAACCACCTGCCTCGAAGCCGGTGAAGGAGCTGGCCACCAACACTCCCCTGCCGGGGAACCCGAAGGCACTGATGGATTACGGAGTCCTGCACTTCAGGAAAGGACGGGAATACCTTTCCCGCTCCCTGCCGGGGATGGACAACGCCTTTGCCAACAAGAAACTTGCGCGCGACCATTTCGAACGCGCACAGAGGGCCTCCCAGAGGATCCTCGATCTCAAGCCCGCCGATGCCGCGGCGCGCCAGCTGGTGAGACAATCCTCCCTGATGGTGCACACCTGTGCCAAGGACATGGGTTTCTTTGACTGACGGCCACCCTGAAGATGGGTGGTGGAACACGCTGCAGGCAGGCTCTGAATGGGGTAGAATTAAAGAACGCGCGGGAGTGAATAGGCACCTGGTGGGCCTCCGGGACTTCAAATCCTAGGTATCGTGCGAACAACACGGTAGGTGGGTTCGATTCCCATGCACTCCCGCCATTTTTTTCCTCCGGGTTTCTTCGATATGTACGACCTCATCGGCGATATCCACGGCCACGCCACCGAGCTGGAACAGCTGCTGAAGAAGCTCGGCTATGAAAAGGAAGAAAAGGGCTATTATTCGCACAGCAAAGAAAAACGGCAGGTCATCTTCCTCGGCGACTTCATAGACCGAGGTCCCGAAATCCGGCAGGTACTCGAGATCGTCCGCCCGATGGTCGATTCGGGCGAAGCGGAGGCGGTCATGGGCAACCACGAATTCAACGCACTGGCCTACCATACTCCCCTTCGAGACAAGCCAGGTGAATATCTTCGGCCGCATGTTTTCTTTAATGAGAAAACCGGCAAAGTAGTTCCAAAAAACTTGGAACAACACCTGAAAACCTTACAGCAGTTTCCCGATGACGAACTGAGCGCTTACCTCGATTGGTTTCGTAAGCGCCCGTTGTGGCTCGAACTCGAAGATGAAAACGGAAACCATCTTCGGGTCGCTCACGCCTGCTGGGATGACGAGCAGATACGGATCATC
>JAYGDV010000240.1:0-1812 GCA_046582735.1 Planctomycetota bacterium | reverse complement strand
TGCGCTCGACAAAGGCGCCGATCACCAGCGCCGGGGTGATGATGGCGAAGGTCATCTGGAAGGCGCAGAAGAGGGTTTCCGGGATGGTCCCACTAACAGCGTCTCTTGCCGCTCCTCCAGGTCCACCAAGCAGGGCCTTGCCGAAATAGCCGAAGAAGGGGTTGCCCTCATCGAAGGCGATGCTGTAGCCAAAGAGCACCCAGAGCACCGAGATCAGCGCCGCCATAGCGAAACAGTGCATCAGCACAGACAGCACGTTCTTGGTTCGCACCAGGCCGCCGTAGAAGAGCGCCAGGGCAGGGATCGTCATGAAGAGGACGAGGGCGGTGGAGACCAGGATCCATGCCGTGTCACCGCTGTCGACTTTCGAGACAGGTTCAGCTTCAGCTGCCTGCACAGGGCTTGCCAGGAAACCCAGCATCAACAGGGCAAGAATCGAGAGGCTGGTTATCAACGAAGCGGGTGAACCGAATGGTTTTCTGATCAGCATTTTTTCTCCGCGTGCTGGGGGATAAGAATGAAGAAATTATCTGAAAACCATCCGGCTAAGTCCAGAACCCTCACCCGAATAGATGAACCGATGGAAACCAGGCCCGGCTTTCAGGCGGTGCGCTCTTTTTTCTTCGCGGCTTTCTTCCTGTTCTCCAGCGCCTTCTCAAACTTGTTCAGACGCTCCGCCATCTCTTCGCGCTGCCGTTCAGGCGCAAGCTTGAGGGCTTTTCGCTGTGTCTCTACAGCCTCCATGAGCTTGCCTTTTCGAAAGAGGCACTCTCCCAGGGTGTCGAGAATGAAGGCTGCTTCGGGCTGGAGCGCGGAGGCCTTCCTGGCGAGCTCGAGGGCCCGGTCAAGCTTCGTATCGTGGGTAGCGAGGAACCAGGCGTAGTTGTTCAGCAGCGTGGCGTCACTTTCGCCGGCATGCTTGACGAGGTATTCACCCACGGCGACCACCTTGGCTACATCGTCGCCATCCTGGTAGGCCTGCATGAGCATCTTGGCATGGTCAATGACGCTGGCGGTTCCCTTCTTCTTCTCGAAGTAGGCAAACAGGCCGGCGGTGTCCCGGCCGCGGCTCTTGATGAAGCTCAACAGCGCCAGGCGCCCCTCGGCGCTCTCCTTCAGCGCGGCGGAGGCATCCTTAGATTCGAAGACCTTCTTGAAGAGGGCCTCTGCCTTGGCGTACTGCCGCCGTTCTTCTTCTTTCTTCCCGAGCTCGAGGGCGATCTCGAGGTTCTTCGGATCCTGGTCGGCCTTCTTCATGAGGGAGCCGTAGGATTTGCCGGCAAGGATCGGCTTGATGGCGCTGATGAAGCGGTCGGGCGGCCGGAAGCCGGAGATGCGGTCGAGCTCTTCTCCCTTTGCGTCGACGATCAGCAGGGTCGGGAAGCTGCGGACGCCGTAGCGCTTGACGATATCCTTTCCCTCGCCCTTCTCGGCGTTGATCTTGATCGATACGAAGTTCTTGTTCAGCAGGGCGGCGACGTCTTTGTTCGGGTAGGTCTCACGGACCAGTACTTTGCACCAACTTCACCAGTCGGTGTAGAAATCGATATAGACCAGTTTCTTGGTTTCAGAGGCCTTTTTCAGGGCCTCGTCAAAGGAGCCCTTGGTCCATTGGACACCTTCGGCCGGTGTCAGGAGAAGCGCGGTAGATAAAAAGAGCGCCAGCGACATGGTTCACCTCGTGAAAATGAGTTTTCCCGGGTAACGGCCGGAAGCCGGCCGCCCCGCTAATCAGATGTATCCCCTGATCCTAACCGTACCCTTTCAGGCTGGCAATCGATCCCGGCTGAAAGGACAAAAAAAGAGAGGCCC
>JAYGDV010000113.1:0-1663 GCA_046582735.1 Planctomycetota bacterium | reverse complement strand
CTTGGCCTTGGCCTGATGAACTTCCTGTTCTTCAGCTCGATGATCTACTTCCTTGCCGATCTCAAGAAGCGGGGTCTTCCGCAGGGAGCCATCAGGTTCGCCGAGATTTTTGCTTTTACCGGCAATGGTGAGGCCTACCGTAACTTTATCTTTGCCCAGAATATCGTCGTCATGCTCCTGCTGGCTGTCAGCGGTACGGTGCTGGTCAGCAATGATTTCCGTTTCCGCTCATTGACTTTTTACCTGTCCAAGCCGCTGGGGCGTGGGCAGTATTTTCTCGACAAGCTTACAGCCACCTCCCTGCTGGTCGGTATGTTGACCCTGTTGCCCTGCCTGGTGCTCTTTATTGAATACGGGCTTTTCAGCGAATCTTTCGATTACTTCAGCGAGTCCGGCTACATCTTTTTTCCCATCCTGGGCTATGGACTGCTGGTCAGCATCGGTATGTCAGTCATCCTGCTGGGCGTAGCTGCACTTTTACAGAGAACCATCTCGATCGTTATGGTCTGGGGCCTGATCTTCGCCTTTTTGCCGGGCATCGCCACGCTGTTGCGAGACGGGGCGGATACGCGGTACTGGGGAATGCTGGATTTCTGGGGGTTGCTTTCGCGGATCGGCGACATTTTCTTCGGGGTCAACCCGAAGCTTGGAACAATGGCCCTGTTGCCCCTGGAGGCCGTGGGCGCCCTGGTGGTTTGGTTGTTGATCGCCTTGTGGGCCTTCTGGCATAAGACCCGGGCGGTGGAGGTGGTTTCATGAAACCGGTTTCACTTCGAGAAATAGCCAAGTGGTACGGGGATGTTACCGGTCTGAATGGGGTGAGCTTTGACCTGCTGCCTGGGATCACCGGGCTGGTGGGGCCCAACGGCGCCGGCAAGTCGACCCTGATGAAGATTTTAACCGGCCAGCTGAAGCCATCCTGCGGCGAAGCTCTCGTCTTCGGAGAAGATGTCTGGAGCTCTTCGGCGGTTCGCCGGCGGGTTGGCTACGCGCCTGAGGGCGATTCTTTCTACGAGGACATGAGCGTGATTGGTTTTGTTCGTGCGATGGGCCGCCTGTGCGGACTCGGAAGCTCTGCCGATGCCTTCGCGCGCGAGGCGCTTGGGCAAACGGGCGCGCTCGAGTATGCCGACAAGCGCCTGAAGGCCTGCTCGAAGGGAATGCGCCAGCGGGCCAAGCTGGCCCAGGCCCTGGTTCACAAGCCCGACATCCTGGTGCTCGATGAGCCCCTGAACGGAATCGACGCCAGGGGCCGGCGCGAGATGCTGGGGCTCTTCGAAGAGCAGGCCGCCAGAGGGGTGACCATCCTCGTTTCGAGCCATATCCTCGAGGAAATCGAGGCGGTCACCAGCAGCATCGTGTTCCTGGCCGAGGGTAAGGTTATCGCCTCAGGTCCTCTCGCTGAGGTCCGCGGCTTGCTCAAGGACCATCCGCTGAAAATGCTTCTCAGCGCCAGTGCTCCGCGGAAGCTCGGGGCCCGCCTGCTGGAGTCGGGCCTGGTCACGGGGATTTCTTTCGAGCGCCGGGGCGCGGCAGCAGGTTCCGAGGACCTCGTGCTGAGCGTTCCCCAGGCCGAGAGCTTCTACCGGGCGCTGCCCGCCCTGGTGCTGGAGCTTGGTGTCGAGATTGAGCGACTGGTTCCACTCGACACCTCGGCCGAGGC
>JAYGDV010000005.1:0-4615 GCA_046582735.1 Planctomycetota bacterium | reverse complement strand
TCCACTCGAGGAGTTCCCGTACCGTCCAGTCTTTGCCCGGGTTGTATTTCTGGTTCAAAGTTCCTGCAGCCGCTGCTCCCGGTCCTGGCTTCTGAGCATCTCGAGCATTTTTTCGAGGGCGCCTTCCCTGACGACCTTCTCGAGGTTGAAGTTCTCCTTGATGCGATGGTCGGTCACGCGGTTCTGGGGGAAATTGTAGGTTCGCACTCTCTGGCTCCGGTCGCCGGAACCGATCTGGCCGCGCCGCAGGGACTGTTCTTTTTCCTGGCGCCGGCTCTCGACGTGGTCATAGATCCTCGACCGGAGCACCCGCATGGCTTTCGCCCGGTTTTTGTGCTGCGAGGTTTCATCCTGGATGGAAACAACCAGGCCGGTGGGGATGTGGGTGAGGCGAACGGCTGAGCTGGTGCGGTTGACCTTCTGTCCGCCCGGGCCCGATGCCCGGAAGAAATCGACCCGGAGGTCAGCCTCCTTGATCTCGATTTCCACCTCCTCGGGCTCTCCCATGACCGCGACCGTCGCGGCAGAGGTGTGAATTCTTCCGGAGGTTTCGGTCTGGGGAACCCGCTGGACCCGGTGGCCCCCCATCTCGTAGCGCAGGTGGCGATGGACCTCTTTGCCGGCCACGGAAAAAATGATCTCCTTGAAGCCTCCGAGGTCTGTGGCGCGTCCGTCGAGCACCTCGACCTTCCAGCCCTGGCGCTCTGCAAGCCGGCCGTACATGCGGAAAAGGTCTCCTGCGAACAGGGCGGCTTCATCGCCCCCTGTCCCGGCGCGAATCTCCATGATCACGTTCCGGCTGGCGTTTTTGTCCTGTACGAGGATACGGTCGAGGAGCTCCTGCTCCGCCTGGTCAAGCTCCGGCTGCAGCTTTTCGTTTTCCTCGAGGGCGAGCTCCTGGAGTTCGGAATCCTCCTGCGGGTTATCGCAGAGCTCCTGGTTTTCCGCGATGGTCCGCGACAGCTCCCTGTAGTGCTTGTACTGTTCCGCCACCTTGGCCAGTGAACCGCATTCGCGCGACAGCAGACGAAGACGGGCGGGCGAGGACAACACCTCCGGGTCGCTCAGCAACTGCTGGACCTCCTCGAGGCGGGCTTCGGTTTCTTTCAGCTTCTCTTCAACGGCAGGGGGGAGCATCGCTTATCGATCTCCTGGGGGGGGCAACAGGGTTCCTTCCATTATTGCGGCGCAGGCCAATTAAGCAAGCGGCCCTGGAGGGCACCGGTTTCCGAGAGGGAACGGCTAGCTGTCTTCGGCTGCCGGTTCTTCAGCGGCGGGCTCGGCGGGAGCCTCAGCAGCCGGCTTCTCGGGGGCAGCTTTTTCAGCGGCGGGCTTCGCGGCCGGCTCAGGAGCGGCTTTTTCAGCGGCGGGCTTCGCGGCTGGTTCAGGGGCAGCTTTTTCAGCGGCGGGAGCCTGTTCGGCTTTTGCGGCGGGCTTGCCGCCCTTGCCCCTGGGGCCTCCGCCCTCTTCCTCTTCTTCCTTGCCCTTTCTCTTGAAGGTGGGGATGTCGAGGCTGCCGACCTTTTCCTTGCCGGCCTTCTTCTTACGCTTCTTGGCGGCTTCCTCGATCTGGTCTTTCGAGGAGTCTTCCCAGTTGTATTTCTTACCGAACTTCTCGAGGCGGCCGGCGGCATCGACGAATTTCTGCTTGCCGGTATAGAAGGGGTGGGAAGCACTGCTGATTTCGACGTTTACCAGCGGGTACTCCTTACCGTCTTCCCACTCGATCGTGTCCTTGGTGGCGGCACAGGACCTGGTGAGGAACCGGAAATCTCCGGACTTGTCCTGGAAGACGACAAGCCTGTAATTGTCAGGGTGAAGTTCTTTTTTCATGGTTGCTGCTTTGCAGTCTCTGGATCAGGTATTTCAAAATCGAAGGGTCCGATTATAGTGCGCCGGGCGGCTTGAGCAAGAAGATGAAATGTCTGCCAGGCGGATTTTCTGCCTGCTCGGTGCGGGGTCTTTTCGGAACTTGATCCCCGCATTGCACGGGGATGAAGGGGAGAGAGCTTCTCTCAGGCCGTTTTCCGGTGATCCTGGTCGTTGTCGCCTATTTCCTTTTTACCTGTTTCCTCGGCCCAGGTTTTCTTCCCCGCTGCGAAGGTCTTCTTTTCCACCACGTTTTTATTCACCACGAACGCCTTCAACCTGCCCTGGTGGTTGGGGAGTTCGAAGAGGGCATCGAGCATAACCTCTTCGAGGATGGAGCGGAGCGCCCGGGCTCCGGTTTCTCTTTCGATGGCGAGCTCGGCGATTTCGCGCAGGGCATCGGGGGTAAAGCGCAGGGAGGTACCGTTGAGGCTGAAGAGCTTGGCGTATTGTTTGACCAGCGCGTCACGCGGTTCCTTCAGGACCCGGACCAACTCGTCTTCCTCGAGGGGATCGAGGGTGGCAATGACAGGCAACCGTCCGAGCAATTCAGGAATCATGCCAAACTCTACCAGGTCCTTCGCCTTCATATCCCTGAAGGCGGCCTTGATCGCTGCCACCGGGGGTGTGCTTTTCTTTTTCCCTTTTTCTGGATCGCTTAAGCAGCTTTTGACCGACTTATCCGCTCCGGTGCGGTCTTCTACGATGGTATTTATTCCTGTAAAGGTGCCCGCGCAGATAAACAGGATATTCGTGGTGTCCACCTGCAGGTATTGCTGTTCAGGATGTTTGCGTCCGCCCTGGGGGGGAACGTTGGCGATGGTCCCCTCGATGAGTTTCAGGAGGCTCTGCTGAACGCCTTCTCCTGAGACGTCACGGGTGATCGATACGTTGGACGTGGCCCGCCCGACCTTGTCGATTTCATCGACGAAGATAATTCCCTGCTCGGCCCGCTTGATGTCGTAGTCGGCGGCCTGAACGAGCTTGAGGATCAGGTTTTCGACATCTTCACCGACGTAGCCGGCCTCAGTCAGGGTCGTCGCGTCGCCGAGTGCGAAAGGGACATCCAGCAGCTTGGCCATGGCCCGGGCGAGGGCCGTTTTACCACAACCGGTCGGCCCCAGCAGCAGCACGTTGCTCTTTTCGATGATGACATCGTCGAGATCCTGGCCTTCAGGCGATTCTGCATTTCCGGGCAGGAGGCGCTTGAAGTGGTTGTGCCCGGCCACCGCGAGGACCTTCTTGGCCCGGTCCTGCCCGATGATAAACTCGTCAAGTTCGCTGACGATCTGCCGGGGGGACGGGATTTCATCGAGTGCCAGCAGTGGCCCGGAGCCGCCATCTTCGCCTCCGGCGCTGAGCGCATTGTCTTCGACAATGATTGAATGACAGATCTCGACGCAGGTATTGCAGATGTAGATGCCGGGTCGCCCACCCTGGATGAGCTTTTCAACTTCGAGCTTGCTCTTGTCGCAGAAAGAGCATCGTTCAGTCGTATTGCGGCTTCCCGATCTTGGCATTACCCGTCTTCCGGTTCTTTCAGGGTGTTGAGCACCTCGTCCACGATGCCGTATTTTTTTGCTTCCTCCGCGCTCATGAAGAAGTCGCGGTCGGTATCCTTCTCGATCTGCTTGAGTTTCTTTCCGGTGTGCTCGGAGAGAATCTCGTTCAGTCTTTTCTTGGTGTACTTGAGTTCTTTCGCTGAGATGAGGATGTCGGAGGCGGTTCCTTCCGACCAACCCATGGGTTGATGGAGCATGATGCGGGAATTAGGCAGCGCGTGCCGTTTTCCTTTCGTGCCGCCTGCCAGGAGCACGGCGCCCATGCTGCAGGCCTGCCCCAGGCAATAGGTGGCGATGTCGCACGGTACAAATTGCATGGTGTCGTAGAGGGCCAGTCCGGCGGAGACCGACCCACCAGGAGAGTTGATGTAGAGATTGATGTCCTGGTTTTTATTGTCGCTCATCAGATAAAGGATCTGGGCGATAGCATAGTTTGCGGAAACGCCATCTATACTGTGATTGCCGTGTGTGCTGGGCCCAACGAAGACGATCCGGTCTTTGAGCAACCGGGAAAAGATATCGTATTGTTTCTCGCCGCGGGCGTCTTTTTCCCAAATTTGTGGCATCGTTCAGAACTCCTGCTTCACGTTTATCTTTTTCTATTGTTGAGCATGTATGCCCATTCTGCTTCAGCAAAATGGGAGAGAATCAGGTCCAGGACCACGGGTGATCGGACTCTTTCAGTCTTTCTCAACAGTTTCATCGGCTTTTGAGCCCTTTGTTTCCCCATCGTTTTGCGGGCTTTCCCCTCCGATAATGTCTGCTTTTTCCCTCAGGAAGCTTTTTACCTTCTCATTTCGCAGGGTCTGGCGAATTTCATCGATCCGCCCGCTCTCCTGCAGTTGCTCTATAAGGGTTGCCGGGGGAACCCCGTAAACCATCGACATCATCTGGATTCGCTGGGAGATCTCCTCCTCTGTGGCGAAGATCTTTTCCTTGTCGCCGATTTTTTCAAGCAGGAAGAACTCTTTCAGCTCTCCGATGAGGTCATCTGCGGCGGCCTCTCCGGCCTTTTCCCGCTCCTTGTCGATTTCTTTTTCGTCTTTGCCTGCGGCGATCCCTTCCTGGGCAACACGCTCCTCGGCAACCGTTTTCTGGCGCTCGATGAGATCCTCGGGCAGTTCAAAGTCGAGTTTTTCGACGATCGACTTGACGATGTTCTTTTCGAGCTCTACCTGGCCCTG
>JAYGDV010000593.1:0-11435 GCA_046582735.1 Planctomycetota bacterium | reverse complement strand
CGAGCACAGAATGCCCTCTGCGGAAGGAACGATCACGACTGGGCAGCCTTTTTCAGAGTCGTGCCGGATTGAAAGGAGTTTTCGGAACTGCACCGGAGGCCTTTGCCCGTAGCCGCAAACGCAGGGATTTCATAATCGCCCTGGCGGCGGAATCAGGCTCCCTCGCCAGGTTGTTGAATTCCAGGGGATCACTTCGATGGTCGTATAGTTCCACCCCTTCCCTGCCCCCGCCCCATTCGGTGTAGCGCCAGCGCCCGGTTCGAATACTGCATCCCATTACCGGGGTCCGTAATCTCTTGTCCGCGGGCCTGAGAACCTGCGTAATTGCCTCCCCATCCCAGCGTTCGAGGGGATTTTTCAGTAAAGGCTGCAGGCTGCGCCCGTCGAGGTTGTCAGGCTTCAGCGTCCCAGCCAGCGAGACCACCGTGGGGTAAATATCAACAAATTCAACGATCCGCGAGCAGGCCTGGCCGTTCCCCGCGGCCCCGGGCTGGCGAATGATCAGCGGTGAGCGCGCAGCCTCTTCAAAGAGAGTACGCTTCTGCCAGATTCCGTTGTGCTCCCCGAGGTGATAGCCATGGTCACTCCAGAAAACGACGATGGTATTGTCTGCCAGCCCAAGGCGGTCGAGAGCATCCAGTAAGCGTCCCACCTGCGCATCGATAAAGGAAACGCAGGCGTAGTAGGCCTGCAGCGCCTTCAGCAACAGGGGCTTTTCGAGATTGTAATGCGGGATCGGGCAATTGTGGGCAAAGGCAGCCGTGGGAATATCCTCCCGGTCATCGCCGGGGGCGTACGGCAGGCGCATCTGCTCAACGGGATACATGTCAAAGTAGCGCTTCGGGGCGACATAGGGCGTGTGGGGCCGGAAAAATCCCACGGCGAGAAAAAACGGGGTGTCCTTCTTCTTCTCCAGGAGGCGAATCGCCTCGGTGGCAATTTTTCCATCGGTCTGTTCGCCGTCCCCGCCCTCGGCGGCCAGCCAGCTCAGCGCCGCGCTGATCTTCCTGTGAGGTTCAGCATTGAAGATCAGGGCTTCGTCAGTCTTGTCGCGCCCCTTCGGATTAACGCGGTGGTTCCACGATGGCGGATCATCAAAACCATCGGTACCGATCGAGGCCGGAACATTATAGTGATAGATTTTCCCCACCCGCGCAGCGTAATAGCCCGCCTTCTGAAAAGACTGGGGCAGGGTAACCACATCGGGAACCTCATCACGAAAATGCCGGTCGAGGTCATAGACCTTGATCCGGTCGGGCCGCAGGCCGGTCATCACAGATGCACGAGTCGGGTTGCAGAGCGGCAGCTGGTTGTAGGCCCGGTCAAAACGGACACCGGTAGCAGCCAGCCTGTCGATGTGAGGCGTCTTCGCGATAACATCGCCGTAGCAACCGAGAGTCGCAGCGAGATCATCAACGACGATAAAGAGTACGTTGGGCTTTTTCCCTTCCCCTCGAACCACCCCCGCAGGCAGGAGATAAAGACCTGCAAGAGCGAACAGGACCAGGGGACCGGGCAATCGTGGGTTCGGCATCTTCAACTCCTCAGTCAGGAAAACCTGCCTGATACAGCGTTCTGCACCGGGCAATGGCGGCGGCATTGGCTGGATCAGATGCCACGTTAACGGTCTCCAGGGGATCCTTCTCATGGTCATAGAGCTCTGAAGCCAACACCACGCCGGTCTTGAAGTCTCTCCACTCGGTATAGCGGTAGCGGGCGGTTCTCACCGAGCGGCCCATGGCATCGGGTGCGTCCTTGAAATAGGCCGGACGCGGGTGCTGGGTGTAGGCTCCATCCTTGACGCTGGATTCAGGGTTTTCGAGGACCGGCACCAGGCTCTTGCCCTCGAGCCCTTCAGCCTTCGGCAATTCGCAAAGATCGACAAGGGTAGGGTAGAGATCGAGCAGCTCGGCCAGGGCGTCCGTCTTCACGCCGGGCTGCTTCATCCCCGGCGCCGAGATGATCATCGGCACATGGGCATCGAGCTCGAAATTCGAGGTTTTCGCCCAGAGGGAATGCTCGCCGAGATGAAAGCCGTGGTCAGACCAGAAAACGACAACAGTCTTTTCACGCAACCCAAGTCGGTCAAGCTCGGCAAGAACCTTCCCTAATTGGGCATCGAAATAGGTAATGGCCGCCAGGTAGCCATGGCGCAGTTCCATCACGGCCTTCTTCTTGAGCTTTCTCTGTTCTCCCCCACCCAGGATCTCTCGACTGTTGTGCCAGGCGATTCTTGGAGCATCTTTGGGCCATTCGGGGTTTGGAGGGCGCGAAAGCTTTGAGCGGTCGTAGAGATCCCAGTACCTGCTCGGCGCATTGAAAGGCGCGTGGGGCTTCCAGAACCCGATGGCGAGGAAAAACGGCTTGCCGGCCTCCTTGCGCTCCTGCAGGGCCTTAATCGCAAGGTTGGCGACCCGGCCGTCAAAGTAAGCTTCATCGGGAACATCCTTGCGGAAGCATTTCGGATCCTTCGAGATGCTTTTAGGCTTTTCGCCATCGACCCGCTCCCTGTCGTGATAGTGCGAAGCGTAGTGCATCAACGCCGGCACGCTCCAGGAAGGGGCATCCCCCTTCTCCTTGTCCTGGCGCCAGTTGTGGTAGATCTTGCCGATGTTCTGGGTGAAATACCCCTGCTGCATAAAATGCTGCGGCAGGGTGACGACATCGGGCAGGCGATGGCGAAAATGCGTCGGCAGATCCCAGATCTTCAGCGTGTCCGGACGGCGCCCCGTCATCAGCGAAGCCCGCGAGGGGTTGCACACGGCCTGCTGGCAATAGGCCCTGGTGAACAGCCGCCCACGGACTGCAAGGGCATCGAGGTTGGGCGTCAACACCTCCTTGTTGCCCATACAGCGAAGGTCCGCACGAAGATCATCGGCGGCGATAAAAAGCACGTTGAGCTTCTCTGCTGCGCCCGCGGCTGAAAACCCGAAGAAGAAACAAAGCGCTCCGACAGTAAAAAACGGTCTCATGCCACCCCCCTGTTTCAGGTTGAACATCAGAACCCATAGCCTATGCGAGACGCCTGTCACTGGCAAGCGGCGGCCGATGAAAGAGGATTTTCGTGTGCAGGCAACACCGATAGCGTATCCTGTCAGAGGTTGGGTTTAACCAGGGAGACAGACATGGCACGGCTCATTGCAATTCTCGCTCTCACTTCTGCATTTGCCCACGGCAACCTCGCCTGGGGGCAACTGACTCTGCTTCGGTCCTTTTCCACCGAGGCGACGATTGAGCGTGGGCCGGACGGCATCGCCTACCACCCGGACGAAGACGAGCTCTTCGCGGTCGACAGTTCCAACGCCACCCTCTACCGGCTCAGCACAGATGGGGAGCTTCTTGATTCGTGGGCCAACCCCGAGCTCGCCTTTTACGAAGGGATCGGGACCCTCCCCGATGGAAACCTCGTAGTCGCAGATGGAGGAATGGGAACCCTGACTGTGTTCACGCCGGACCTTCTCAGGGTACAGCCTCCGCTCGACCTGACCCAGGTGAGCACCGCCCCCAACGGAATCGTCATGGTGGAAGAAACCGGCACGCTTTTCATTACCGATGACAGCGTTCTCCAGATCATGGAAATCGATATCAACGGCCAGCTGCTGAGGCAACTCACCACGACGGAGATCGAACCCTCCTTCCTCGAGCCGGAAGGAATCGCCTACGAGCCGGTCTCCGGGCATCTGCTCGCCGTCGATGACGACCAGGCGAAGCTCTATGAGATCACGCAGGATGGCGAGTTGGTGCGAGAAGTGGATCTCGAGGCCCTCACCGGTTTCTCTGATCCCGAAGGACTCTCTTATCATGCCCCGACCCAGACCCTCTACATCGCCTTTGACAGTGACGGACAGGTGGGTATTTTCCACTTCGAACCCATCGACACTGTTGTCGACACTGTTTTCCGGCGCGGGGACTGCAACGACGACGGCTCAGTGGATATCTCCGACCCGATCAACACCCTGGAAATGCTCTTTCTCGGCACCTTCGAGATCACCTGCTACGACGCCTGCGACTCCAACGACGACGGCACCGTGGGCATCTCCGATGTAATCTCATCCCTGGGTGTTCTCTTCCTGGGAAACGCGATCTTTCCGCCGCCCGGCTTGGTCAAATGCGGCATTGACCCGACCCCGGACGAGATCGGTTGCGAAACGCCGCCAACGAGTTGCGGGCTGTAGACCGCCTGCAAAAACCAAAAACATCGCATTCCTGCAAATACAGGAATGTATAAATATCTGTAAGATGTTTATCCATATTGGCTTCCGAACATAAATTGCGCTGCTGGTGGACCCTTTGACTAACAAGTCGCATTCGCACCAGGCAGAACTTACGATGCTATACTTATTGGGTGGGTTTCTTACTGAAACGAGGTTCAAGCCAATGACTCAACAACTGCAGAAACAAGGCCGGAAAAGACTCCTCGGAGTCTTCATATGCCTGTCTTTTGCACTGCAGTCACTCTGCTTCCCTCTCCACCTTGCACTCGTACATCACTGCCATGGGGTCCCGCATGAAACAGCCGAAGCCGCTGTTGCGCATTCCCATCCAGACCACCACGAACACGTTCACGATCACATCCAGCACTCCGAAGGCAAGCCTTCAAACGATGAGCATCGCGACCATCCGGACGAGGATCATGCAAAGTTCCTTCCCGGCATAGCAACAGCGCCAGGATCCGTAACCCTGGTTGCGGCCGAGCTGCTTCTTGTATCCTTCGAACTTTTTGAGCCTTCCATTTCCTGCAGGGCGGTTGCTCCCCGTGACGCACCAGTCCTGCGCCTGCACGCAAAGCGGATCTCATCCCCCCGGGCTCCCCCCACCTGCGCCTGAATAAATCGTAAAACGCCGGCCCCGCCGGCGTCGATGGTGCCCTGGATCAGTTTCCAGGCTCGCCCAGGATGTACGTTGGAGAATCCGTTTAATGACTGCTCATAATTGCAGCGGCGTTGCGCTCCTGACAAAGGACCCCGCAACCCGCCATGCGCCTGTTCTTAACTTTTTTGCACGAACCGGGATCGTCACCGGGATCGCCCTGCTATGCGGTTGCGTCAGCTACTCTCCGCAGGTGGCAGATCCCTTCCACGAACTGAAGGAGCTCGAGCAACGCAGCATCCAGCTGCAGGATCCCGATGCCTCCTCACCCGGGAACCGGGAATGGATCCCCCTGCAAGCCAGGGTCGACTTCGCAGATGGCCTCGACCTTGCCGAAGCCAATACCCTGGCGCTCTTCTACTCCCCCGACATCCGTGCTGCAAGAAGCGCGCAGAGGCTTTCTGGAGCGCAGCTCCTGGGAGCCGGGCTGCTCTCCAACCCGGAGCTTTTCCTGGGCCCGAGAATTTCAACAGGCGGCAGCGGCCTTATTTTCCCTGCCGGTATTTCATGGGAACTCCCCCTGTGGGGCAAGCGTGAGGCAGAAAAAGAACTGGCCTCCAGTAAACTCACCGTCGCCCGGGCCCGTGTAGCCGCTTCGGAACTTGAAGTTCTCACCAGGGTCCGCTCTGCATATATCCGGATCGCCGCCCTGGTAAAAACCGCGGCCGCTCTCGAAGCCCAGCTCGCCGGAAGTGAACGTGTTCTTCAATGGGCCAGTGCTCTCAAGCAGGCTGGGGAAATCGACGGGATCACCGCCTACCTCGCCAGGCTCGAACACGACGATGCGCAGGCGGCTCTCAATGCCCTGCGACTCAAGCTGGAGTCCGCAAAGCGGAGGCTCCAGGCAACTCTCGGCCTCCTGCCGGATGCTGAAATGGCCATCAAGCTCGACCCACGCCCGGACGCAATGCCCGGGTTGCCGCAACTCAACCGCAGGCGAATGCTGCTTCACCCCCGGATTGAAACGGCCCACATGGAATACCAGGCAGCAGAATCCGCCCTCAAGCACGAAATCGCCCTGCAGTATCCGGCCATCCAGTTGGGTCCAGAATTTGAAAGCGAGAATAGCCAATCCTCCATCGGCCTTGGAGTCGGTATCGAATTGCCTCTCTTTGACAACAATCGAGGCGGCATCGCAGCGGCCCGAGCACGCCGCGAAACCGCCCGGGAAAACCTGGCAGCCACCCTGCTGGAGCTGTCCCACGCCGAGGCGCAGGCTCGCGCCGAGGCTGAATCGAACGAACTCATTCTCCGTGACTACCGCTCCGGTGCCCTTCAGGGTGCTGAGCAGGCCCGCAAATCGCTCGACCTTCGACTGCAGGCCGGCCAGAGCAATGTCCTCGAGGTTCTCGCCGGACTCAATTCCCTCACCAGGGCCCGGATCCGTGAAATTGAACTCGAAGAGGAATCAGCGACCGCCCGCTTCAGCGCTGCAGTAGCCGGGGGCGCCGTATTGAACGACCCTGCGAACAATGACTCCGAAAAGGAGAAAAAATGAGATCCTTACAGATAACTTACCGAACCCTGGCTGTTCTGCTTGCAACCGTGGCGATGCTCCCATCGTGTTCGCATGACCACGAGAATGGCCATGGGCATGATGACGAACACGGCGGTGAGCACCAGGGGGGCGCATCAGAAAAATCCCACGCGAAAACCACCAATCGCCTTACAGTCCCTCCCAGGGTTGTGAAGAATCTCGGCATTACCTTCACAAAGGCGATCCGGGGAAAGGTCGGATCCTGGATATCGGTTCCCGGGGAGCTCTACGTACCCGACACCCATCGGTGGAATCTCCGCGCCCCGGCCGAGGGGCGAATTGTGAAGATCGCTCCGAAGTGGAAAAAAGTCGCCGCCCGGGAAGTGATCGCAGAGATCCTGTCTCCAGGGCTGCGCCATGCCCAGCAGGATCTGCTCGCGGCCGTGACACGAAGTGAAAGCCTCAAGCAGGAGGTCACGGCGGCCGAGGCCAGGCTGCACTCGTGCTCGGTCAACAGCAGGTTTATCAGTGACCTTCAAAAGGACACCTTCCAACGTCTCAATGATCTGCGAAAGCTCAATCAGAACACCAACGCCTTTGGTGCCAGGGAGCTCCTTTCAGCTCAGCGCGAATTCACCGAGGCCAGCATGGCCGTATTGAACGCCGGCTTACAAAAAGACAAGCTGAGCGAAACGGTAAGGGAGAAAAAACTCCTGGGCAAACAGGCCCAGCTGAAAATCGATGAAGCCTTTGAATCCCTTTCCCTTATCAGCGGACGTACCTTTGAGGAGCTCCGGATTGCCGGGTTAGGTGGCGAGGTATGGAAAACCATCAGCTCCATAGAGATCCGCGCCCCGGCGGCTGGAATCATAGTGGAGGTCTTTGCCACCCGGGGTGAAAAACTGGATAAGAACCAGCCCCTGGCCCTCATCCTCGACCCTGCTGAATTACGGTTCCGGGGCTGGCTTCCGGAGGGAGACCTCTCCCTGCTGAAGGAGGACGCCACTGTAAGGATTGAGCTGCCTGGTGAGATCCCCCCCATCACAACCACCCTGCTTGGCCCGCGGCCCCTGGCAGATTCTAAAACAAGACGTGTACAGGTGGAGGCGAATGTCCCCAACCCTGACCGAAAACTACCCCAGGGACTCTCCGCCACGGCCCAGGTGCTCGTAAAGGAAAGCGCCAGGGAAGAGGTCCTCCTTCCTCCTGACTGCATCGTGAACGATAGGCTAGAGAAAATTATTTTTCGCAGGGATCCCGAAAACGCTGAAGTCGTCATAAGGACCCCCGTCGAGCTCGGACTCCGGGGAGGGGGGCAGGTAGAGATCATCTCGGGTGTTCTTGCCGGTGACAGCGTCGTCGAGAAAGGGATCCACCAGCTCAAACAAAGCGGCCTCGGCAAAGCCCCGAAGGGCGGGCATTTTCACGCCGATGGAACCTGGCACTTAGAGGACGAGTAAAACCGGAAAAGATCCATGTTAAACGCACTCATACGCTGGTCGCTGAACCGTCGCGGACTTGTCCTCTCCCTGGCACTGATCCTGGTCGTTTCAAGCGCCGTGATCATCCCCCGGATGCCGGTCGAGGTATTCCCGGAGTTGAACGCCCCCACCGTTACTATCATGACGGAAGCCCCGGGGTACGCCCCCGAGGAGGTCGAGCGTGCCGTCACCTTCCAGATCGAGACGGCCCTCAACGGGATCGCCGGACTGCGGCGCCTGCGCTCCAGCTCCGCACTCGGGCTCTCCATCGTCTGGGCCGAGTTTGACTTCGGAGCTGACGTCTACCGTAACCGGCAGCTCGTTGCTGAGCGCCTTGCCCGGATCGAAAGCTCTCTGCCCGCCAACATCCACCCACCGGAGATGACTCCCGTAGCCAGCCTCGCCGGAGAGATCATGCTCCTGGGCCTGACAAGCCCCGAGGGGACTGTCTCGCCCCTCGAGCTCCGGAGAATCGCCGAGTTCGATCTGCGTCCCCGGCTGCTGGCGGCAACAGGGGTCGCCCAGGTCAGTGCGCTCGGTGGCGAGCTCCCCGAATTCCAGGTCAGGGTCCGTCCGGGAGACCTGCTTCGCTACGGGCTCAGTCTCTCCGAGGTAGCCGATGCAGCAAAAGCGGCCCATGCCCCGGTCGGGGCGGGATACCTTCCCGATGTTTCCGGCCGCGAGCTCCCCCTCCGGCCTGACACCCGGGTGCAGGATTCAGCCGACATCTCAAGCACCGTCGTCGGCCAGTGGCAGGGAGCGCCTGTCACGCTCGGCCAGGTAGCGGATGTAGGAATCGCCGGCGCGCCTCGCAGGGGAACCGGTTCAGCCGGGGGGCAACCCGCGGTGATCCTGTCGATCCAGAGAAACCCAGGGACAAACACCATCGAGCTCACCTCCCGAATCGACAGCATCCTTTCAGATTTCGAAAAAACCCTGCCGAAGGGGATCGCCCTTCAACGATCTATCTTCCGCCAGGCTGACTTCATCACGGTCGCGGTGGACAACGTTCTCGAGGCCCTGCGCGATGCAGCCATCTTCGTTCTCATTATCCTCTTCCTGTTCCTTCTCAATTTCCGCACCACGATCATCACCTTGACGGCCCTGCCCCTCTCCCTGGGGATGACACTCCTCCTGCTGAATGCATGGGGAGTGACCATCAACGTGATGACCCTTGGCGGAATTGCGGTAGCCATCGGGTCTCTCGTTGACGATGCCATCGTGGATGTAGAGAACGTATTCAGGCGGCTTCGGCTGAACGCAGCCCTTCCAGAGAACCAGCGCCGCCCACCTCTACAGGTGATCTACCAGGCGAGCGTCGAGGTCAGGCAGGCGATCATCCTGGCAACGGTAGTCATTATCCTTGTCTTCGTGCCGTTGTTCTTCCTGGGGGGCATCGAGGGGAGATTTTTCCGGCCCCTTGGAATCGCCTATACCATCGGCCTGGCCGCCTCCTTGCTGGTCGCAATGACGGTAACCCCTGTGCTGTGCTACTACCTGCTGCCCAGCGCCTCCGTGGTTGGAAAAAAACGGGAAGGATGGTTGGTCAGGGTTCTGAAAGCTCTCTATGACCGCGCCCTCAACTTTGCCCTCAAGGCCCGCATGCTGGTCCTTGCCGCCTCGGCTGCGCTCCTTGTCGCCGCCGTACTTCTTGCCATGACCTACGGCTCCTCCTTCATCCCCGCTTTTAACGAAGGAAGCATCACCCTCTTCCTCAATACACCTCCCGGCACTTCTCTCAAGGAATCCGACCGGGTCGCTCGCCAGATCGAGCTCCAGGTCGGAGCTATTGCCGGCGTGGCGGCTGTCACCCGCCGAACAGGCAGGGCTGAACAGGACGAGCACGCCGAGCCGGTGAGCGCGAGCGAAATCGACATCCGCATGGAGACCGATGCCGACCCCGCCGCTGTCCGCCACGCCCTCGAAGAGCTCCTCGATGCTTCCCCGGGAATCACCAAGCAGCTCGGAGGCCCCATCGACCACCGCCTCTCTCATATTCTCTCAGGCACACCGGCCGCCATCGCGATCAAGGTTTTTGGAGATGACCTCGAAGAGCTGCGGGAGATCGCCGCAGCGGTCGAGAACGCCATGCTCCCGATACCGGGAGTGCGGGACCTGGTGGCAAATCGCGAGGTAATGACCGACACCGTCCCGATCCGCTTCGACAACACCAGGCTCGCCCACTACGGCCTGACCCCGGCCGATGCCGCCGGCCAGCTGGAGACAGCCTTCCTGGGGCAAACAGTTGGTGTTGTCAATCGTGGCGCCTCAAGGATGGATATCGTGCTGCGCCTCGATGACAAGGCGCGCGAGGATCTCGATGATGTACGCTCCTTCACGCTGCAGGCCCCCTCAGGAGCGCTTGTCCGGGTCAGGGATGTCGCCCAGGTCATCGAAGAACAAGCCTCCAGCCTCATCACCCGGGAGAATGTCAGGAGAAAGGCCGTCATCTCCTGCAATGTCGCAGAAGGACACAATCTCGGGGACCTGATCGCAGAAATCACACTTCATGTAGACCCCGTCATCAGGAAGTACCCCGGTACCTATGTCGAGTACGGCGGGCAGTTCGAGGCGCAGAAAGAAGCAAGTGGCCGGATCCTGCTGGCTTCCCTCGCGGTCCTTGGTGTGATTGTCATTGTCCTCTATTCGGCATTCCGTTCCGTAAGGCCTGTCCTGCTGATCCTTCTCAACCTGCCGCTGGCGCTTGTCGGAGGTGTTGCCGCCCTTTTCATAGCTGAGTCACCTGACCTTCTTAAAAACATCGGCGCTCTTTTCGGCAGTGGAACCTACGTAGCGCCGGTTGTCTCCATCTCAGCTCTTGTAGGCTTCATCGGCCTGGCCGGGGTGGCCTGCCGCAATGGCCTTCTGCTCATATCTCACTATTACCACCTCATGGAAGAAGAAGGAGTTGCGAAAAAGGACGCCGTCGTACAGGGCGCCCGCGAACGCCTTGTGCCGATCCTGATGACCGCCATGAGCTCCGCCCTGGCCCTCGTCCCCCTCGTCCTGGCAAAAGGAGAGATCGGCAGTGAGTTGCAACACCCGATCGCTGTGGTTATCCTCGGGGGTCTTGTCAGCAGTACTTTCCTGAATCTATTCGTCGTCCCCATCGGCTTCGACCTCTTCGGAGGCGGCCCGAGAAAGAGCCGGGACGATACCATCGGCAACCTGGAATCCACACCGGCCCAACCATGAAATCACTCCACCCGGCCCTTCTCCTGGCAACCCTGGTCCTTTCCGCCTGCGGAGATCCGGCCAGCCCCCTTCCACAGCCTGCTGAGAATAAACCGACCCCGGAAACCGGGAAAGAAAACCCTGCCGACGACCACGGCGACAAAACCGACCTGGGAATTCTCAGCCTTGCAGGCAACAAATTCAAAATAATCCTGTTTGGCAAACTCGCTGCGGGCAAAGAGGGCGCCTTCGAAGTACAGCCCCAGGGAGCATCCCCTGATGAGATCGCCCAGTGGAACCTCTACCTCTGGGTCGAGGACCAGGCCGGAACCCAGTTGAGCGCCCCCGCGAAGGGAACGGTCGAGAAATCAGGGCTTCATTTCCATGTCACCCCACGCAAAGCCGAAACAGCTCCTGTCAAAGTCGTCCTTCGG
>JAYGDV010000567.1:0-6575 GCA_046582735.1 Planctomycetota bacterium | reverse complement strand
AGACGCATTAAGAAAATCCACCGCCTGGAGGAAGCTGAGATCATCAGCCTGGAAGCTAATTGGCGGAAAAAGATACTGGAGCTCGATCCGGTCAGGGAGCTCTACAAGCTGGCCTGCAACGGCAGCAGTTCCAGGCAACTCAGCGCACTCTGGGCCGTTGAGGAGCTCGGCAAGACCAGGGGCCTTCATGTCAGGAACTCACTGGCAGCTGTTACCAGCCTCTTTGAGAAGAAATCTCCTGCCATCCGTGAAGCTGCCTACGTCTCGTTCCTTCAACTTCTTACCGGCAACCCGCAGGTTCCGTTTCTCGAACCGGAAAAAACCCAGGAGGCTGTCGGGCGGCTCAAATCGGTCATCGCAGATGAAGGAGCCTGCCCCCGGCTGAGATCGAGAATTGTGGCGAACCTCGAAGCTCACCGCACAACCGGAAACGACTGGGTCCCCCTCCTGGTCGGCTCACTCGAAGACCCCCACCCCGGCGTCCGTACCGCGGCTGCCGGCGCGCTGGCGAAAATGGCTTCCAAGCCGACGATCCTCAGGCCGGCCTTCTGGTCCTCTGCCACTCTCAAAGAGAGAGCGCAGGAGGTCGACGAGTGGAAAAGCTGGATTGCCTCCCGGAAATCCGACTGACAGGAAGCACGGTCAGTCCCCTGCAGACTCGACCGCGGCCAGGCGCCAAAGCACCAGGCCACTCCAAAGCTTGGGGTAGAAGTAGGTGGTCTTGTGGGGGAATACCTCTGCTCCATCGATGACTTCCTGGAACTCGCCACGGCCGACCGGGCGCATGCGAAAGAGCAGGTCCCCCGTGCCCTCTCGCAGTGCCTCGTCCTCCCCGGTGCCCTCCTTGTAAAAGAACACCTCGGGCTCATCCCCGGTAAACGGGGTGAGCCAGGATCCGATGATCTCATCCTGGACCAGCCCATAGCTCGTAGCCGAGGCGCCTTCCTTTCCGGCCAGAACCTTCTCGCCGAGGCGGTAGTTCCTGGCCTCAGAAGCTGTCTCCACCCTGATCTCCCAGTCATCCTCCCCGGCCTGCTCGAGCCTGCCATCGAGCAGTTCCAGGGCATCGGAGACAGAGCTGCCCTCGCTCAGCTTGAGGAGGCGGTGAGTTGCAAGGATCGACACCCCCTCGCTCATGAGGTTGGCGAAGGTCATCATCTTCCAGTTAGAGCCGGGCACCTGTTGGCCGGATTCGGCGAGAGCCTTCCTGTAGAGAAGGCCCGTAGTGTAGCGATGGTGGCCATCGGCAATGATCGGACTCTGCTCACCCATGAGCTCGGTCAACCGCAGTACTGCGGCCGGATCCCGTACGGGGTACAGGCCATGAACCTCTCCCGGGGCCGCCTCTACCTCGATGAGAGGCTCTCCGGAGGCAGCCTCCTCCAACAGGGAGTCGATCTCTCCGGCTGAGTCATTGTACAGAAGCAGGATACTCTCGAGGTTGCAGCGGGTCGCCTCCAGCAGGCTCTGGCGGTCGGCCACTATCTTCGGGAAGGTCTGCTCATGCGGGTGAACGATCCGTTCATCGAATTCATGAAGTCTTCCCAATGCGACAAGGGAAACCATGCGAGCGCTGGTCTCGGTCCCCGGGATGACATAATCAACCGTGCAGGCGTAATAAACGGAGGTCTCTTCCTGTGCCAGCACCCCGGATTCGATCCAGTCTTCCAGCAACACGGCGCGGCCTTCGTAAGAGGGGATCTCGCCCGGTTCATCTCCGAGCGTCAGCCGCACTATATTGCAGGAAGAGGCATCGAGGAGCTCCTGGTGCGCCTGCGGTGAAAGGACATCGTAGGGAGGAGCAGTGACCATCGGGAGTGCCCCTCCACCCTGGGCCTTGATCTTCTCGAGGTCAAACCTCAAGCCCCTGAAAGGAGCAATTTCCATCGGTCAGGCCCTTGTCTTATTTATCAGTTGCGTCACTGGAAGCGGCCTGCCTGGCGAGGTCTCCCCGGCAGAGCGAGAGGGAGATCATCGCATAGGCTGTATCAAGGGTTGGAAGATTCTCCCACCACCTGCCACTCTTATTTACCCAATGCCCTTCTTTATTCTGAATTTCCAACAGGTGCTCGGAGAGTTCCTTCGCCCAATTATGCTTCACACCCTTGGAATCAACCAGGACCGGCTCACCATATACTGAGAGTGTCTTGGCCATGGTGTGATAGTAATAAAAAAGGCCCTGCTGGCCGGCCTTGGGATTGCCCGGTGTATTCATACCAGGATTCTCATTGATGGAGAAGTTGTCGGAGATCCACTTGAAGGCCCCCTTCACCCTGGCATCCTTCTTATCGACATTGGCATAGAGAAGGCTCTTCAGCCCCTGGTAGCTCATGGTCCCATACGAGGAATAAGCGATGCTTCCATCATCGAGGGATTCACTGGGCCCCCTGGTGTCGTTGGGAGCGTAACGGAACCCCCAGTCTTTCGTCGTCCCGATTCCAGTTTTCTTGAGGAGGGGATCAACCTCTGCATTGTTCTGGCAACGGGATACGAATGTCTGCAGCTTTTTCCAGAATGGCTCACTGGCGGAAAACCCGGCCTCTCGCATCGCCTCTGCGGCAAAAGCAGCATTGGAAAGATCGCCACGCAGAGAACCGCTGTGGCCGACCGAACCGAAGCTCAGGTGCTCAGCCTTCGAGTAGTTGGTGTTTTCGCTTCTCTGCTGGGAAACGATGAATGCCCGGGCCCTCCTGATCTGCTCGGAATAGGCGACCCTGTCCAACTTGACCATGGCCATGAGAGCAACAGAGGTGCGGTAGTTCTTAAGCACAGGATCCTTCGGATGGTAGAACCCCCCGTCGGGTTGCTGATGCTTCAGAAGGTAGCTGACTGCCTTGGAGATAAACGGACCGTCGACTACCTGGTAATTACGCGGATGAATGGCCATGGTGTAGACGATAAACGCAGTGATCCCCACATCGGACTCGTTCTTCACGCGCGACTCGCTGCCAAAGGGTCCATACCCTCCATCTGGATTCTGGTTTGCAGCCAGGAACTTCACTCCCTTATCGAGCGAGTCCTTGATCGGATCGGCAAACCCGATGGAAGAAACGGAAAGAAACAGGGGGATCAACGCGAGAGTAAGTGTATTTCTCATGGCTAGTTACTCTTTCTCAGGATTACGAACTGAAGAGGGTCACCGATTGAAATCCACAGCTGAAAACGCCGGGAAGACTCAGTTCGGCCGGGATTCACCCGGGTTGACTGATTTTAAGGTCTGGATTTACCCCCGGTCAAGAATAAGGGCTGCAGCCCAGACCCCTCCTTATAGCATGGGGGCTTACAGGACTCCTGCCAGAAACCACTCCGCACTGTTCCATTATCGGCACAATAGCTCCAATGGGCGATGGTGAGTCCTTCCGAAGTGTTATACGATACCCGCATAACCTTTGGTTTTTGAACCACTTCTACATTTCCCCGGCCACAGCACAAGAGCCTGCCCTGCAGGAACACCCTATGGCTACCCTTCGCGGAACCCGCTTCTTTATTTTCTCAGGCCTGTTTGCCCTCCTGCCTTTGGCAGCAGCCGTAAACCTGAACGCACAGCAAAAGCCCGGGTCAAAGCCCTCCATTGCTCCAGGTTCGAAAAAGGAATCTCAGCCCATCTTCTTTCTCAGAGATGGCAGCCGGATTGCCGGGCAGCCAGGGTTCAATTCGCTGCAGGTAAAAACCAGCTACGGCATCCTGACCGTGCCGGCCGGCGACCTGATCCGCCTGCGTCTCGCCCCCAGGACGAAAACCGAAAACAAGGAACAGATCGAACTGCAAATCCAGCGCCTGAGAGGAGAAGATTTCGATGAGAGAGAGGCTGCCATGGATGCCTTGCGCAAACTCGGTGAGCCCACACTCCCCTACCTGGTCAAATTAACCCGGTCAGGAGATGATGAACTCCGCAACCGAATCACCCTGCTCCTGGGAGAGATCAAGTCCAGGACCAAAGAGAACAACAAGCACGGCAGCGAATTCCCGGCCCTTGTCGCGAGCTCCGATGAGATCCTCTCGAGCCGATTCAAAATTCGCGGAACCATCCAGGCCGAGAACTTAAGCATCAAAAGCCGCTACGGAACCCTCAATATCAAGGTGTCCGATATCATGGGGGTCGATTTCCGTTTTGCCGGAATTACGGATACAACCGTCCAGATTACAGGCCGGCAGGTGGTTCCCGCCAACTGGTCCAACACGAATCTCTTCATTACCAGGGGGATCAACCTGAAGATCAGGGCATCTGGATCCCTCTTCGTTTCAAACTACAACCTCAACAGTGGCCCCGCGGGCACGACCAGGTACTCCGGCAATTCTTACAAGAACTTTCCCCTGCTCGCACTGGTAGGCAAGATCGGGAAAAATGGCGCGCCCTTCCTCGTCGGAGCTAGCTACAAGGCGAAAGCACCGGGCGGCGGCAAGCTCTACCTCGGGGTGGTACCCTTCCGCAACAATTACGTCGCGACAGGCACCTACCGTGTGAAGATCTCTTCCGGAGATTAACGACCCCCGTCGCTTTACTCACAGGGCATTGCGCAGGTGAGATCGTCCTCGGTGGGATCCATGCCGAAGATAAAGGGACCGGGAGGAGGAGGTATAAGTCCCCCTCGGAACAACCAGCGCAGGAGGTAGACCGCATCCCCTATATCCAGCACCCCATCATCATTGCCATCGCAGGCGTCATCGCAGGAGGGCACGAAGTCGAATTCGTCCACCAGGATTGTCGCCATGATGACGGAGATCGGATCACTGATATTGACCTTATTGTCGGAATTGCAGTCGCCTCTCTGGAACAGGGTTACCGAATCAATCAGGACCCGGGTATCGACAGTCCTTGCCGTGAGGGACTGGTTTGCCGCAGCGTAGACATTCTTCAGGGGAACCCGGCCCCTGATATTGGCCCCATCACAGAATTGAATCGCAAGCTCGTCTCCACAGTTGACAGCCGAATCGACCTCGAACTGAACACTGCCTACCATCAAGGGCTCCGTGGTGGGAGGAAGGGTTTCTCCCCTGAACGGTGGTAAGCTGTCGACCAGCAGGGCCAGCAACATCTCGCAACCGTCCCCATCGTCAGGATCGTTGTCACACTGGAACTCAATGAAATCGGCCTCCACGACAGAGGTGATGGCCTCGGGGGGAATCCTGAAAGACTCCTCGATGCAATTGAGACGGCAATCGTAGCAGAATACCATTGAGAATCCCTGGAGGTGGTCGTTCTGCTCCGGCCCTGGGATCCCGTCCTCAGGTGAATTGTAATAAAAGAAAACCTCTACCCTCTCATTGGGGAACCCCCTTACAACCAGGGGAGTACCGCCGGCGTCTCTCTGCTGCGAGCCGACAAAGAAGGAGGCTCCGCCTCCCTGGGGGCCGACCTGTGCATCGACCCGCGAACCCGGCAGGAACAGAGCGACCACCAGCACAAGCATGCATCTGTATGCCGACAAATACATTCTCTCCAGGAAACAGGGAAGAATTCCCGGTTCCAGAGATGCATTCTGGATGGTTTCTTTTCTCTTCATGTCCACATTGCCCTGAAGACAACCTCGAGAGGAGGTAGGTACCGGAACTTGGAAGGCCGGGACCGTCAAACTGCAAGGCTCTTGAGAATTGCCTTGCTCAAACACAATAACGATTTTACAGCCTGTAGGACGTTGCAGTTGGCCCCATCCCCGAAATTTAACCTAACGGAGTCGCAAACCATTTAAATTAAACATTTTAGGGCTGTCAAAAAACCTCTAAGCAGGGGAGTTTCTTGTGAGATTTTGAGCTTTAGGTAGGTTTTTTTTAGTTATTGAGCGCGCCTCGATGAAATCCCGTAATATCCATTAACCTGGACAGAATTGCCCTAGTCTGAAAAACCAAATCAACTTCCAGTACCATCCCGAACATCAGTATATACAATGCGTTAGCCTGTATTAACTTGTGAGGCCGCCAGGGAAAATGACTGATCACTCGACAAGAAGACCATCTCCATACCCTCCGGGACTTTCCGGAAAAACATCTCCAATAGTCCTGCTCTTCGGCCTGGTACTGCTGGCTGCCGGAATCACCCTGATCTGCCTGGGATTGAAACGGTCCAGTGAAAAAGATTTACCGGCTGCCAAACCCGGCCAACACCCAAAACCCGCCCTTACCGCGCCCCAAAGTCCCGAACAACCCGACCGCGGTCCCGGCAAGCCTTAGCTGGAAGAGAGGTCCCGCCTCTGGGAAAAAACTGAAAGACCTGCATTCCATTCGCACCGTTTTTCGGCAGGCAGAACCTTCAGAAGTTCTTTTTTCCGCATCCATCAGAAATCTTGCCAACCGTTAAAACAGGCCTTAAACTGGACCTTGGTCAGTTTTTTCTGGGTTGACTCCACAGGTCGAAAGATCCTCCTTGCCGATTTCCAGGCGTTTCTTTCTGTTTGTTCTGCGCTGAAAGGCGGGTTGTTTTTTAAGACAACCGGGTTGGCCCGGGTGCCTGTTTTGGCTTCAGAAAGAAACGCCGGCCCGTAACATCTGAGCGGGTGCGTTAATTGCAGGAGGGGGTTGTAAGATACATGTCACTTTTCATGAATATTAATTCCAGGTGGGACGCTATGAGATTTTTC
>JAYGDV010000476.1:0-7572 GCA_046582735.1 Planctomycetota bacterium | reverse complement strand
GGCATCGCTGGGTAGCTACGTTCGGAAAGGATAAACGCTGAAAGCATATAAGCGTGAAGCCTCCCGCAAAACTAGATATCCCATGAGGTACCTCGAAGACTACGAGGTTGATAGGCCGGAAGTGTAAGTACAGTGATGTATTCAGCTGACCGGTACTAATTTACCGATTGGCTTAACTGCCATCTTTTCCGCACAGGAGTGTTGCGCAGCGGTATTTGCCGTTGGGCGCACCTGGCGGAACGTTCAGCACTACGAGTGAACGTGTGAAAAGACCCCTACCAAGTTACACCAATTAAAATTTGCGGGTGCCTAAGGCAGAGAGGCCACACCCGTTCCCATTCCGAACACGGTAGTTAAGCTCTTTGCGCCGATGGTATTGGCTAACGCTGAGAGAGTAGGGAGCGCCCGCTTTATTTAACTTATTACCCGCCAGGATGCGGGGTCTTCAACCTGAAAGCAGGTTCCGGAGGCTCCTGAGTCCTGGCGGGTTTTTTTTTGTCAGTGGGTCTCGGGAGGACGTTTCGAATTGACGTTCCCTTCGGACTCCAACTATAATCCGGGTCGGCAGTGTGTTCGCTGCCACAACATCCTTTTGGACTTTTCAATATGAATACGGCAAATCCCAGGACGGCTTCCTTAATGGGCAGGCAACGCTTCGAGGCGTTGTTACATGGATGCAATCGTGCATTCGCCTGCGCTGTCCTGTTTGTATTTCTGGCCGTAACCCTTTGGCTGCCGACCATCTCCGCGAATGTGGAGAAGGGCGGAGTTACCTGTGCCGATGAAGCTGGGAGGGTCGAGTTTTTCGACAACGTGCCCAGCCAAGCCGGCTTGGTCCAGGGGGCTGTTGGTGTTTGTTCAGTAAATAACCATAACTATTGCATAACCTCCGAAGCAGATTTTGGAGAGTGGTGCAGGTTGGTACAGTGGACTTTCAGTTCACGGTTTCAAAGTAGAACAGGAGCGATTTGTTTGAACCTAATCCTTTGTCGAGGTAAAGAGATGCCCTCTATTGCGGGTTCTTTACCTTCTTCGAACATATCGGGAGGCGTTCTCTCCCATGATCGAGAAGACAATCTTTCATCCCGAGAGTCGGTCTTCGCCATGCCCCGGGGATTCCGGGGCGAGTGCGAGGCTCTTATGGACCGTGTTTCGGTACCACGGACTCTTGGTTTACGGGTTTAGAACAGTTTGAGACTGTGGCAGTTACGCCTGCCACGGCAGAAGTCTGGCCGGGCTTTGAGCGCAGATTGTGCTCTTGCCGGTTGGCTTTCCTCCGGTTCGCGGCGATTCCTCCCTGCTGTACCTTCCAGCTTTCACTCGACTTCTGTTGAGGGGCGAGAGGAATGAGACATGTCGAACCCATACATGCTCATCGGGATAGGCTTTGCTGTCGGGCTGGCAGCCTTCTTTCTTTTTTACAAGTGGAAGATGGTCGCTGCTGGCAAGACTGCGCAGGGCGTGCTTGATGATGCTGAAAAACAGGGCAGCAAATTAAAAGAAGAGTTTCTCGCTAAGGCTAAGAAGGAATCCGGTAAACATCGGGAACACCTTGAGAGCGAGGTCAATGCTCAGCGCAAGGATCTCGAGTCCGTTGAGTCCAGGCTGACCAAGAAGGAAGACAACCTCGACAGGAAGTTTGATCTTCTTAACAAGAAGGAAAGCTACCTCGAGAACACGGAGCAGAGTCTCGATAAGCGTTCCTCTCTCATGGAACATCGTGAACAGGAGCTCGAAGAAATTGTCGAGGAAGAGAAGCAGAATCTTTTCCGCGTCACCAATCTGAACCAGGAGGATGCGAAAAAGCTCCTGTTGCAGAAGCTTGAGCAGGAGTTTGATCATGAGCAGGAAACGATGATCAACCGAATGCTCGACCGCATCAAAGAGACGGCAGAGACCCGGGGGCGCGAGATCCTGGCAACCTGCATCCAGAGGATGTCTTCAACCTATTGCCGCGACATCACCCAGAGCACCATCGAGATTCCAAATGATGAGATGAAGGGGCGCGTGATTGGGCGCGAGGGGCGGAATATCCGTGCCTTTGAGAAGACAACCGGCGTTGACGTGATCGTCGATGACACTCCGGGTGTTATCATCATCTCCTGCTTCGACAGTATTCGCCGTGAGATGGCTCGCAAATCGATGGAGCACCTGATTACCGATGGACGGATCCACCCGGCCCGGATCGAGGAGATTGTCCAGCAGGTGAAGAGGGAGATGAACGACATCATCCAGGAGGAAGGAAAGCAGGCGGTCTATGACCTGAATCTTCCCGGGGTCCATCCGAAGATAATAACCCTGCTGGGGCGCTTGAAGTTCCGCTCCAGCTATGGCCAGAATGTTCTCGAGCATGTGAAAGAATGCGCCCACCTCGCGGGTATGCTGGCCGCAGAACTGGGCGTGGATGCCGTTCTCGCCAAGCGCTGTGCCCTTATGCACGACTTGGGAAAAGCCGTTGACCATGAGATTGAAGGTGGGCACCCCGAAATCGGGGCCAATATTGCCCGTCGCTACGACGAGCCGGAGGAGGTGGTCAACTCGATCGCTTCCCACCACAATGATGTTCCGCAGGAAACGATCTATGCTGTTATCACCCAGATAGCTGACTCGATCTCCGGCTCCAGGCCAGGCGCCAGGGGAGAGACCCTGGAGCGTTATATCAAGAAGCTCGAGAATCTCGAAGCCGTTGCTCTCAGTTTCCCCGGGATCCAGGCTGCCAATGCAATTCAGGCCGGGCGCGAGATCCGGATTTTTGTCAATTCGCAGAAGGTGAATGACAAGAAGGCGATTAAGCTCTGCCGGGATATCGCGAAGGAAATTGAAAACACTTTGCAGTACCCCGGCGAGATTAAGGTTACGCTCCTGCGGGAAACTCGTGTCGTTGAATACGCCAGGTAAGTGAGGAGAATGTGCAGATCAAAGTCTTACTGATTGGCGATATTGTCGGCAAGCCCGGGCGATCCGTCGTCAAGGAGCTCCTCGGCGGCTTCGTGAGTGAAAACAACATCGAGTTTGTTATCGCCAATGGAGAGAACGCTGCCCAGGGTTCAGGTATCACAGAGAATCTCTTCAAAGAGATCGTCGGGGCCGGGGTTGATGTGGTGACCAGTGGTGATCATACCTGGAGGCGCAAAGAGGTTATTCCCGTCCTGGAGAAGGACAAGCGCCTTCTGCGGCCGCACAATTATCCCGCGACCTGCCCTGGTAAGGGGAGCCGGGTTTTCGATACCCGCCAGGGCTTTCGTATCGGAGTGATAACAGTTCTTGGCAGGGTCTTCATGTCAGGGGTGGAGTGCCCGTTTCTTACGGTTGCAAAAGCGGTGGAGGAGGTCAAGGTCTCAACTCCCATGTGTATTGTCGAGGTTCATGCCGAGGCCACCAGTGAGAAGATCGCCATGGGCTGGCGTTTCGCTGGAAAAGTTTCCTGCCTTTTCGGTACCCATACCCATATTCCAACTGCAGATGAGCGAGTACTTCCCGGCGGGACGGCTTACATTACCGACCTGGGAATGACCGGCCCTTATGATTCGGTCATCGGGCGCAAAAAAGAGAGCGTTATCTACAAGTTTGAAACGACCATGCATGCTCCCTTCGATGTCGCCACTGGGGATGTGCGCCTGTGCGGTGCGGTGGTAACTCTCGACACGGAGACGGGCAAGGCGACAGCTATCGAGCGGGTCATGCTGTGTAGTGGGCAGGGTTGAAATGGAAGAAAGCCAGGGTGAGTTCGATTTTCCCACCGGGCAGAAGGTCTGGTCTGTAGGAGAGTTTACCCGGCAGGTGCGTGATCTCCTGGAATCGACCTTTGACAGGTTGCAGGTAAGGGGCCAGATCGGAAATCTCACGCGGGCGCAGTCAGGTCATATCTACATGAACCTGGTTGATGATGAGGACAGTGGAAAATCCCGTATCTCCAGTTCGCAATTGAGAGTGGTGATGTGGAGGGGACAGGCATCCCGCTTGCGTTTTGAGCCGGAGACAGGGATGAAGGTCGTGGTGAGTGGCAAGGTCACGGTTTATGAACCTAAAGGTGAGTACCAGCTGGTAGCCGACCGCCTTGAACCCGAGGGAGTAGGAGAGCTCCAGCTTGCCTTTGAGCAGCTGAAGCGGAAGCTCCAGGATGAAGGGCTGTTTGATCTCGAGAAGAAAATCGGGCTGCCATTTTTCCCCGAAAGGATCGGCCTGGTTACTTCTTCGTCTGGAGCTGCTGTCCGGGATTTTCTCAGGACCCTGTATTCGCGCAATGGGCGGGCGCAGGTTCGCCTGGTTCCTGTTCGCGTCCAGGGAGAGGGGGCGGCACTTGAGGTGGCGCGGGCTATAGAGCTCCTGCAGAGGGAAGATGCAGGGGTGGACACTATCGTGTTGACCCGGGGGGGAGGCAGCCTTGAGGATCTCTGGGCTTTCAATGAAGAGGTGGTGGCACGGGCAATAGCCGGCAGTGCTGTCCCGGTTGTTTCGGCAATCGGCCATGAAGTAGATTTCACCATCGCGGATTTCGTTGCAGATGAACGGGCGGCGACTCCTACCGCGGCAGCCTCACTTGTAACCCCTGACCGGGGTGAATTGTTGCGGCGGCTGGATGGGAGCCAGCGCCGCCTTGCGCTGGGCTTGCGTGCATGGGCAGACCGGGGGGAGAGTGAGTTGGCCCGGCGTATGGCATCTCGCTACCTGGCGGATCCGCAGCTTGTCGTCGAGGAGAGGTTTGAACATCTTGACCGGGTATTGGGTGATTTTCGGCTTCTTTCCCGAAGCAGGCTGGATGAGCTGGAAAACTCGCTCTCCCTGCTCGGTGCCCGCCTGGAAACTCTGAGTCCCTATGCCGTTTTGAAACGGGGATATGCAGTAGCTCTGGATGCCGCAGGCGAGGTGGTGTCGGGTACAGAGAAACTGAGCGAGGGAGACATCCTGCGCCTGAGGTTTGACCGGGGAGAGGCAAAGGTCCGGGTCGAGGATCACGGATAGCTGGCAGAGGTAAGGAGAATACTGCGGAGGTAAACAGGACGATGGCCAAAAAAGCGAAGAAACCTGATTTTGAGAGTGAGCTTACGAAGCTCGAGGAAGCGGTAGAAAAACTCGAGGATGGAAGCCTTACGCTGGATGAGGCGATTGCCCAGTTTGAGGTCGGTTTCAAATCCTGGTGCCATTGCCAGGATCTTCTTGAGAATGCCAAGAAGAAGATCGAGGTTCTCTGTGAGGAGGCGGGTATTGCCGCCGAAGAAGACGGCTCCCTGTCATGGGAAGATTCTGAGATGGATCCCGATGCCGACTCGGGGGAAGCTGGGTAAGGGTGTTTCTGCGCGCTTGAGATTATTTATGAAGGCCTTGTTACAGAGAGTCAGGAGTGCATCGGTGGAGGTCGATGGAAAGACCATCAGCTCCATCGATAAGGGATTGCTCGTATTTCTTGGTGTCGGGAAGGGCGATACCGGGGATGATGGTAAAAAGCTAGCCGCAAAAGTAGTCGATTTGAGGATCTTTCCAGATGAGAATCATTCTATGAACAGATCGCTGCAAGATTCAGGAGGAGAGGTATTGCTGGTCTCCCAGTTTACCCTCCAGGCCGACTGTCGCCGTGGGCGCAGGCCTTCCTTTACCGAGGCGGAAGATCCTGCCCGGGCGGAAGAAATGTACAAGGCCTTTGGAGAGCACCTGCGTTCCAGTGGAGTCAGCACCCGCGAGGGAGTATTCGGAGCCCATATGAACGTCCGACTCGACAACGATGGTCCGGTCACCATAATGCTCGACAGCGCCCGCCTGTCTCGCGCCGGCGGAGGCAATTGAATGCGTAACAAGAATTCCCCGAACTTCCGGCATGAGCTGGACTACTACAACATCCTGGGGCTCAGCGAGAGCGCCAGCGCGGAAGATATTCGCAGGGCATACAGAAGGCTGGTTCTCGACGCCCATCCTGACAAGAACCCCCACCGCCGGGAGTGGGCTGAACATCGGATTCGTCTTCTCATAGAGGCTTTTGACATCCTTGGAAATGACGAGAGCCGCCGGGTTTTCGATATCCATCGTAAGGCCGCCGCCAGGATTCGGGGGGAGGGGGAGCCCTTCTTTTTTACCAGGAATACGCCGGGTGCCCGGGCGTTGCTGATCCTGTACTTGTTGACCAACAAGCAGGAAAAAAAAGGCGGGCAGCTGCTGGTGGAGATGGAGGAAAAATTCGGCAGTGAATACCTGCGGGAATATCTTTGCAGGGAGGATTATCTCGACAGCCTGTTCCTGCTCGCAGAGCACTACATCCGACAGAAGAATTTCCTGGCAGCAGTCGAGAGGCTGCGCGTGTTCTATCACCATGAATGCCATTCAAAATCGCCAAGGCATTATTACGGCCAGGTAATAGACCACCTCAGAAACCTCTACCTGCGGAAGCTGCCCGGGATGCTCGCTCCGGGCCTTCTCAGCACCTATCTCACCGAGGCAGCAGATTTTCAGCTGAAGCAGAATGACGAGGTATTGAGGCTGCACCTGCTGGCCGGGGCTGCCATAGACAGCGAGAATTTAACAGTCGCCCAGCGGGCGGTTGAGTCTTTTAACCAGCTCAATCCCGATTCCAGCGACCTGCAGGAGTTGCGTTCGCGGCTGGCACAAATGCAGGATGTCAGCATTCTGAAGAGGAAGGTATGCAACCAGGGCGCAGGCGTCAGGGGCAGCCTGTGAACAGGCTCTATGCGGTTGTGCTGGCGGGTGGCAGGGGGAGCCGGTTCTGGCCGCTGAGCAATCCCGGGCAGCCGAAGCCTTTTCTCCCTCTCTGTGAAGATGGAACCTCCATGGTGTCGCGGACCTGGCAGCGGCTGGAGGGTATCGTCGGAGTGGAGAGAGTGTTCGTTGTCGCGGACTCGAAGCATTCAGAGTTAATCGGGAGCCAGCTGCCGGATCTTCCTGCCGGGAGATTCGTTGAGGAAGAGGGGGAGAGAGGGACAGCAGCAGCCGTGTGCCTGGCGGCTGAGCGTATCTGCTGCGAGGACCCCGGCGCTTTACTCCTGGTCTGTCCCTCAGATCACCAGATCTCTCCGGACGGAGAGTTCTCCCGTACCGTCGAGTTTGCCGTTAATTGCCTGGAAGCCCTGGAAGGTGAGGAGGATCCTGTTACCCTCATCCTCGGAGTTGAAGCCAGCTCTCCGCTCACCTGCTATGGATATCTCAGCTGTGGCGAGGTCGTTGAGAGCTCCGATGGATTGCAGTGCAGCCGGGTTTCTGCATTCAAGGAGAAGCCGGACCCTGCTAGTGCCGCAGCTTTCCTCGACAGTGGTGCTGCACTCTGGAGTACCGGTATATTTCTCTGGAGGGCTGGAGATTACCTGCGTTTGTTCGAGAAATATGTCGGCGGATCCGGCTCAGCTCCCGGGGAACCTGTGTCGGTAGACGAGGGGATCCTGGAAAAAACCTCGAATGTTTTTTCAGTGAGAGCGTCCTTTTCCTGGCTGGATGTCGGCACCTGGGATCGCTATGCCCTTGAACTTGAAGAGGCCGGTTCGGGAAATCGTGTTCGCGGAAATTTTGTCAGCCTCGATACAAAGGATTGCATCGTCGTATCAGGCCGGAGGATGATAGCTGCCGTCGGGG
>JAYGDV010000302.1:0-4148 GCA_046582735.1 Planctomycetota bacterium | reverse complement strand
ACTATTCGCTCCTGAAAGAAAGTTGAGGACTCCATCCAGATGAGAAAAACGCTGCTTGAAGCCATCCGGGAGAGGACCCTTCTAGGTGACGGCGCCATGGGAACCCAGCTGCAGCAGGCAGGACTCGAACCGGGCGGCTGCGGTGAGGCATGGAATACCGGGCATCCCGACCGGGTTCTTGCGATCCAGAAGAAATACGTCGAGGCCGGCTCGGACTGTCTCATCACCAATACCTTCGGCGCCAGCAGGATCATGCTCGAGCGCCATGCCCAGGACGCAGATGTCGAGGCCATCAACAAGGCAGGCGCACTGATCGCCCGGGAGGCCTTCGGAGAAAAAGAAGGCTACGTGATCGGTGACATCGGCCCCTTCGGGGGTCTGCTGGAGCCCTACGGAGAGGTTACGGAAAAGAGCGTCCGGGATGCCTTTGCTGAACAGGCGAGGGCGCTTGTTGCCGGCGGAGTCGACGCCATCATCATCGAGACCCAGACTTCCCTCGAGGAGCTTGGCATCGGCCTCGAAGCTGCCAGGGAGGCGGGGGCGCCCTGCGTCATCGGATCCATGGCCTATGATGTCACCTTCGATGGAGAAGAGATCCGAACGATGATGGGAATCGGCCCCGAGGATGCCGCCGAGTTCATGGTCGAAAACGGAGCTGACGTCATCGCGCTCAATTGCGGATCTGGAGTCGATGTCTCGTGGGCCGCACGCGCGGTCGAGCGCTACAGGAGAATCACCGACCTGCCCACCATGGCTCAACCCAATGCGGGACTGCCGGAGCTCATTGACATGGAGGTCATCTACAGGCAGACACCAGAGGAAATGACCGGAGAGCTTTCAGCTCTCCTCAGCGCCGGTGCTAATATCGTCGGGGGCTGCTGCGGAAGCTCACCCGCCCACCTGCGCCTGTTCAGAGAATTACTGGATAAAACCCAGGGAGGAGGAACATGAAGATACGCATAGCGGAAGAAAATACAGATGCCGCCGACCTTATCGCCCCCAACCAGCCGGACGCTTCCGGAATCGGGGTCAACTACACGGAGGCCTACCTCAAGGTCATCGATGTCGAGCTCGAGCCAGGCAGGAAGGTCACCTGCAAACGCAAGGGGCTGATGATCACCCTTACGATTGGTGAAAAAAAGGGAGAGGCGCTGATGCGCTACATCGAGGACGGCCCCGATGTGAAAAACATCCTGCGGCGGGCGATCGAGAACGCCGCCGAAGATGCCGGAACGAAATTTATCGTCGAAGACGGAACCATTTACCTGGATATCTAAGATGTCATCAAAAGAGCTGGTCAGGCAGGCCATGGCGATGGAGAGACCGGAACGTTTTCCGGTCATGTGCCAGATGGCCAACGGTCATACCATCATCAATACCGGGGTAGACCCCATCGACTATTTCCTGGATGGGGCTCTGTGGGCGGATTGCCTTACCAGGATGAGAGCACTCTACGATTTCGACGGTATCCTCTGCCACAAGCCGGGCAGGGTCCATGGCCTGGCCGACCAGGTGGTGAATATGGATCGTGATGCCGAGAGCCCGACCCTCTACCTCGAAGATGGGGCCCGGATTGAATGCACCCGGGATGACGATGCCTACTACAAGGCCACTGACGAATTCTCCTGGCCTGCCATCGAAGAACTCGACCTGGAAAACCTGCTATCCTGGGCACCTGAGAGCTACCGGGCCTTCCAGGCCAGCAAGGCGACGCTGCCGATCAGTGATCCCGACAGCTTTGAGGATCACGTCTTTGATACCCTTGACCTCATCGTAGCCGGGCTGGGCGACGACTATTCCGTCCACGGCGAGGTACGCTCCCCCTTCGACCACTTCCTCAACATACTTGGAATGGAAAACGGGCTGATGTACCTGCTTACCCATGCTGAAAGATGCGCCGCTATTCTTGAAGTCACTGCCGGCTGGTCGGTGGCGCTTGCTGTAGCACAGGTCCGGCGCGGAGCGCAGGCCATCAAGATCTCCAGCCCCTTTGCCGGGAACGTGTTCCTCAGCCGCGAGATGTACTGTGATTTCATCCAGCCCTACGAGGCCCGGATTGCCTCCGCCGTCAAGGCCGAGGGAGCGGCCGTCTATACCCATACCTGTGGAGCCATCGGTGACCGGCTTGATCTCCTCTGTGGAGCAGGCGTCACGGGCATCGAATGCCTCGACCCTCCCCCGCTTGGAGACGTCGACATCAATGAAGCTGTCGAGGCGCTCAAGGGAAAGATTTTCATTAAGGGAAACATCGATCCAGTCAATACATTGCTGCGTGGTAACGAGGAGAAGATCGGGGACGACATCAGCAATGTCCTCCTGGCAGCGAGAAACATGGAGGGTTTCATCCTGTCCTCCGCCTGCTCCGTCGCCCCCCCCACTCCTCCGGACAACCTGAAACGCATGGTTGAGCTTTGCAGGGAGTTCAGGCTCTGAAAATGGGCTGTTGACTGCGCTGCTTCAGCAGGATCAGATGGGCGAAGTATTTTTCATTCATCCTGAAACCCGAGGCCCAACCAATATGATCTTCCGTAGCTTTCATAGCAGCACTGCCGGCCTTGCGGCACTTTCATTCATCGCTCTGGCCAGCTGGAATATTCCTGCACGCGGTGAGGAATGGACCCCGCAAAAAGTTGAAGCGACCTTCAGGAATAAATGCAATCACTGCCATACGGTACCGGACCCTGGAAGTTCATATGACCGGGCCTGGCTTGGCCAGGTCAACCGGACCGCCTGAACGGGGACTCCCCCCGGGGCCCGGCGGGCCCTCATCAAACTCCTTGGTTCGAAGAAACTGCCTGCGCCTGTGCGGGTTTCTGCATCCTCCTCGAAAACCACCGGCAAAGACGGCCGTAAAACAGGTTATGTAGCCAGCACCATCACAGACGGCGAATTGTTCCTCAGGGGACCGGAAAACAGGATGTACCGCCTCGAATGGAAATCGAATGCTGAACAGCAGCGACTGGCCCTGCCGCCTGGACACTATACGATCACCGGTTACAGGATCGCCCGAACCGACAAGCAGGGAAAGAAATGGTTTCTCTCTGCAACCTCCCATGGGCATAAAAAAATCAAGGTCACTGCCGGGAAAACTGAAAAAGTCGAGATCGACCCGCGGATTCATCTCTCAACAACTGCCACCGCCCAGTCAGGGAAAATTCGTGGCAGCATGATGATCAGCGGCGACAGCGCAGGAGGGCGGCACGGGAAGCTGCTGATAGCCCCCCGCCGTATCGGCGTATCTGTCTATCGCTCGGGAAAACGAATTCCCATCTCCTACCGCATTCTTGATAATACCGGCGCAGAGCTGGCAGGCGGCACCATGAAATACGGCTGAGGAGGCGGAGGATGGGTCTCGGAGAGACTCCTTAACAGCGCAGACGATTTTGAACTGCTGCTCCCCAAAGAGCTGCCCTTTGAGGTTGTCGGGAAACGAACCAGCCGGATCGAAAAATAGGCCGGTTACTGATGGCCTGTACCTGAGGCAACAACTGGAGACCATCGAAATGCGATCTCGCGAAATATTCATTTCAGCTCTTACTTTAAGTCTTTCCTGCAGCACCCTCATGGCCCAGTTCAATTACGACGAATCCAAGGTACCTGCCTACAAATTGCCGCCACTGCTGAAAATGAACGACGGAAGCCCGGTCAAGGATGCCGCGACCTGGAAGAAAAAACGCCGCGGCGAGGTGCTGGAATTATTCCGCAGCGAAGTCTACGGCCGCAGACCCGGGCGTCCGAAAGATCTGCGCTTTGAAGTAACCAAAAAGGACGAGGTGGCTCTTGGCGGGAAGGCCCGCCGCCGCGAGGTGAGGGTCCACTTCACCGCGGCTGAAAACGGTCCGGCCATGAACATCCTCCTGTACCTGCCCGCGAAGGACAGGGGCCCGGTGCCCGCCTTCCTCGGACTCAACTTCAGGGGCAACCCGACCATCTCAAAAGACCCCGGGATCACCCTTCGAAAAGGCGATACCGAAGCTGCCAGGGGCAAGAGCGCCGGACGCTGGCAGGCTGACATGATCGTTGCCCGTGGCTACGCGCTCGCCACCATCTGGTACGGCGACATCGAACCCGACGACAAGCGCAACGCCTTCACAAAAGGCATTCACAAGGTCTACGGACCCGCAAACAAGATTCCCCCCGATGGCTGG
>JAYGDV010000460.1:0-4358 GCA_046582735.1 Planctomycetota bacterium | reverse complement strand
AGCTGGGCAGGAAGATGGACATCGTCACCAAGCAGATCTACCAGGACCTGTTCAAATTCGACGAAAAGATCCCCTACAAGTACATTCTCCGTTTCTACCGCGATGCCGGGGAATACCACAAAAACGGCGGTCCGCGAATGGCCGGCGCACACTACATACCCGGGAGCAAGGAGCTCGTGGGCTACAGGCGTACCGAGCGGGAAGCCGAGGGCAGGGATCCCTTCTACAGACTCTACCACGAGGGCTGGCACCAGTACTTTGATTTCTACATCCCCAACTCTCCACGCTGGTTTGACGAAGGCTTCGCCGAGGTCATCTCACCGCTGAGCATCAAGGGCAGCAGGGCAAAGATGAACACCTTCAACGCAGGGCGCAGCAATGTGCTCAAGTTCTATCTCCGCCGCGGGCGCATCATCCCCCTTGCCCAGCTCATTCGTCTCAACCACCAGCAATTCTACCGGCCCGACGTCGTGGGGATCGCCTATGCCCAGTCCTGGTCCTTCGTTCATTTCCTGATCAACTTCAAGCACCCCAAGCCCACCATCCAGAGAAAGGTGAGAGCCTTCTACAAGGACTACTTCTGGGAGCTGCACAAGGGCACCGACCCGGTCGAAGCCTGCGACATCGTCTTCAAGGATGTGCAGTTCAATACCCTTGAAAAGGCCTGGCTCGAAGCGATCCGCCGCCAGCGCTAAGCCGGGGATCAACCTGGTCAGAGGTCAAACGTGTAGCCGAGCATCAGCAGGTAGTTGGTATCGGACCGGCCGAATCCTGGTGAGGGCGAGTTGTCCCAGCGCCAGTTGACCTGCAGGGTGGATACGAAGTTCTCGTAGATCGATACCCGGATCCCGGTCTCCGTCGTGATGTAGAAATCATCCATATCGGCGAGGCTGGGATAGCCTTCGTGATGATGGAAAAGAGAGAGCCGCGGCAGGATCTTCCAGTCCATATTGAGCGCCCATTTTGCCGCGAGGTAGGACTTGTCCCCGGCCTGGCGAAAATCTTCGTCCACGTAAGACAATCCGATTTCACCGTAGGCGGCCAGCCCCTTGAGATAAGAGGGCTCGAGATCCCCCGCCTCGACAAACTGGTAACCAGGCCCGCCCGCGAGGGCCGTGCGCAGGTTGAGATCCTGGAAGCTGTCCTCCTCGGCGAGGACACTGCCGAAAAGAAAAAGCTCTTCTGTCAGAAAATAATCGTACTTGAGCCTGGCCTTGCTGTTGCGGGCCGTCAGCCCACCGAGATCCTCGTCGTAATTGTAGGCAAGACCTGCCGACAAGCGATGGCTGTCGAAGCGGCTCTCAAGATCAGCGTTAAAACTGACCGATTTCGTGCGCGTGTTTCCATCCGTGGCCCCTCCCCCGAGGTTGACAGTCCCCCTGGTCGTATTTTTTTCCCGGCCGGTGGGATTGATCGCCTGGATGCTGCCGAGGTCGATGGTGAGCTTCTGCCCGGAATCCGCAAGGGTGAGCTCAACCTTGCCGTCCTCGGGGCTGGCTGCAGTAGCGGAATGCCTGGTACCATCCTCGAGCTTGAATGCGAGCGTCCGAGAAACCTCCAGCCGGGAGACCTTTTCCAGCTCGATGGTGATCGTACCTGAGAAACCGGTTTTCACCTTGAGCTTGCCGCCGGAGAGCGACTCAACCTGTCCGTGGACCAGGCTGCCATCCTTCAGGACAACACGGTCGCCCTCCTTTGCAGGCAGGGAAACGGGGGCCATCGACAGAATCAGGATCAGTGAAAAAAAGCGCATGGTTAAATGAAGCCGGTTTCGCAGGGGATAAACAGGGGCGTGAACAGCTCAGCCACCCCAAGGTGATTCAATTATGGGAGGACAAAGCGGCTGGTTCCAACTGGTAATGCTGGACCACAAAAAGTTTTCGGCATATAAACTTGGACGCCAAGTAAACCCTGGAGCATGAGCCTTGATAGTCGGCATACCTCAAGAAATACTACCCGGAGAGAAAAGAGTCGCCCTCGTTCCCGAAGGCGCCGGAAAACTCATCGAGGCGGGCCTCGAGGTGCTGGTGCAAAGCGGGGCCGGGGAAGCCGCCGGCTACAGTGACCTCCGCTACCAGGAGGCCGGGGCAGGCATCGAGGCAGATGCCGCCGGGTTGTATGCCCGTGCCGACATCATCCTCAAGGTCCGTGAACCTGCCGCTGACTGCGGAGATGGCCAGGGCGAGGTTGAACGATTCAGGGATGAAAGCGCGCTGATTTCGTTTCTCTTTCCAGGCAATAACCCCGAAACGGTCAAGCGGCTTGAAGAAAAAAACATTCGCAGCTTCGCCATGGAGCTCATGCCGCGTATTACCCGCGCCCAGAGCATGGATGCTTTGAGTTCGATGAGCTCGATCGCCGGCTACCAGGCCGTACTGATCGCCGCGGAGATCCTGCCCAAGTTCTTCCCCATGCTGATGACCGCCGCCGGCACCATCACCCCCGCTAAGGTTCTCATCCTCGGAGCGGGAGTCGCCGGCCTGCAGGCCATCGCCACCGCCAAACGACTCGGCGCCGTGGTCGAGGCCTACGATATACGCCCGGTCGTGAAGGAACAGGTCGAGAGCCTCGGGGCCAAATTCATCGAGCTCGAGGTGGCGACCGAAGATGCTGAGGACGCCGGCGGCTACGCGAAGGAACAGGGCGAGGAGACCCAGGAACAGATCCGCCAGCTGCTGCTGGAACGAATTGCCCAGTCCGATGCCGTCATCACCACGGCCCTCGTACCCGGCCGGAAAGCCCCGCTCTTAATGACAACGGAGATGGTCGAGGCCATGTCACCCGGTTCGCTGGTTGTAGACCTGGCCGCGGAGCAGGGCGGCAATTGCGAATTGACCGTGGCAGGGGAAACCGTCGAGCACAACGGCGTCAAGATCATCGGGCCGGTGGACCTGCCCTCGACCATGGCGGTTCACGCCAGTGACATGTACTCACGCAATATCTCGACCTACCTGCTGCACCTGGTCAGCGACGGCAAGCTGAACCTGGACCCCGAAGACGAACTGGTGACCGGGCCGCTGGTTTCAGGAGAAATCGATGCGCCGGCCGTGGAAGAAGAAAACCCCGCCGCGGGCAGTGAGCCGGAAGCGGAGACAGGGGAAGGAGAACCAAGCGATGGCTGAACTGGCAACCTCTCTGACTGTATTCGCCCTGGCGGTGTTCGTAGGTTTCGAGGTGATCACCAAGGTCCCCCCCACCCTGCACACGCCCCTGATGTCCGGCTCCAACGCGATCTCGGGCATCACCCTCATCGGCGCGATCATCGTCTGCCTCGTCGCGAGCTCGACTCTCACCCTGGTGCTCGGCTCCATCGCCGTGGCGCTGGCGACGGTCAACGTTGTCGGCGGCTTCCTGGTAACGCACCGGATGCTGGCCATGTTCAAGAGCAGGAAGAAGGACTGAGCCTCTCATGGAAAACCTTCTCTATCTCCTCTCAGCCTGTCTCCTGATCATCGGCCTCAAGATGCTCGGCTCGCCGAAAACCGCCGTCCGGGGTAATGCCCTCGGCGCGATCGGCATGCTGATCGCCGCCGCTGTCGCGCTGTTGCTCGGCTCTGAAGCAGGCAGCCCCGCCGGGGAAATATCGCAGGTAAACCGGCTGACTGCGATCGGCATCGGACTGGTGGCGGGAACGCTGGTGGGAATCGTCGCCTCGCAGAAGGTCCAGATGACGGCCATTCCCCAGATGGTCGCGCTCTTCAACGGTCTCGGCGGCGCCACCTCGGCTCTCGTCGCAATCATCGAGCTCTTCAATAATACCGAAGCAGGCAAGGAGGTCTTACTGACCTCGAGTATACCCGCCGCCCTCACCATCCTCATCGGCGGCATCACCCTCACCGGCAGCGCCATCGCCTTCGCCAAGCTGCAGGGGCTCATCAGCGGCCGCCCCCTGGTCTACCCCCTACAGAAAACACTCAACCTGCTGCTGCTGCTGGGCGCGATCGCCTCCTGCTGCTGGCTCGCCATCGAGCCCCAGGACCCGATGCCGCTCTACTGCCTCGCAGGCATTGCAGCCATCCTCGGAGTGCTCAGCGTCCTGCCGATCGGCGGTGCCGACATGCCGGTTGTGATCTCGCTGCTGAACTCCTACTCCGGCCTCGCCGCCTCGGCGGCCGGCTTCGTCCTCGGCAACCCCATCCTGATCATCGCCGGCTCCCTGGTCGGTGCCTCGGGGCTGATCCTCACCAAGATCATGTGCAAGGCGATGAACCGTTCGCTCGCCAACGTACTCTTCGGCGCGTTCGGCAAGACCCCCGAAGGTGCCGGTGAAGCCCCCGCGACAGCCGGCGGCGGAACCGTCAAGAGCGGCTCACCCGATGATGCCGCCATGATCCTCGACAGTGCCGGCCTGGTGATCA
>JAYGDV010000397.1:0-8445 GCA_046582735.1 Planctomycetota bacterium | reverse complement strand
ACGAAACCCTTCGGGATCAACCGTGACTGAGAGAAACCCGATCCGCCTGCTCTCATGCTCCACCTGCTGAAAAACCGACTCAGCCATGAGCTCATCCAACCGATCGAGCGGCACCTCGATCCTTACCTCATCTCCATAGTGACGCGCCCGGCGAATCTCAAATCCCAGCGAAGATAGCTTCTCCTCGAGCGCCTCAACCTGGCGCAGCTTCCTGTGCGAGACCTCTGAACCATAGGGGATCCTGGAGGACAGGCAGGGTGCTGCAGGCTTATTCCATGTCGGCAATCCCAGCAACCTGGAAAAACGCCTGATATCTTCCTTGTCTATACCTGCCTCCATCAGGGGGCTGCGTACTCCCTGCTCGTCCCGAGCCTTCAACCCCGGCCGGTAATCGCCGACATCTCCGGCATGGCTTCCATCAAGAACCCAGCAGAAGCCTTGCAGCTTCGCAAACCGGCTCACTTCGTTGAAGAGCTCATTCTTGCAGTGGTAGCACCTCTGCGGAGTATTCTGCCGGTATAAAGGGTTCTCATATTCGTGGGTTTCAATCTCAACCAGGGGGAAGCCCTGCTCACGCGCCAGCTGCCGGGCTGCCTTCAGCTCATTGCGATCAAGGCTTTCGGAGACCGCAAGAAAGCCCTGTGCATTCTCACCAAGAACAGCGCAGGCCACTTTCAGCAGGAAGGTGCTGTCCACACCACCTGAATAGGCAATAGCGACCGAGCCCATCTTCGTGAGAATCGCCGCCAGGCGAGAGAGAGCCGGCTCGGCTCTTATCAGTAAAACAGCTGAATCTTCCGGCATGCCGACATGCTAACAGGCCCACAGATCCGATGAAAGAACCCGTACTCCAGACCCTCCGCCTGTGCATAATCAAACGGACCGGAATATAATGCCCGCGCGGACCTTTCATTCCAAGCCCTGGCCAGATCACCCTCGACATGAGCGAATTCCTGCAAAACCTCTCACTTCCCGCCTGGCTGCTCGTGGCGGGTTCATATCTCCTGGGCAGCATACCTTTCGGCTTGCTGATCGGAAAAGCGTATGGGGTCGACATCCGTGAACAGGGCAGCGGGAACATTGGTGCCACGAACCTTGGCAGAGCGCTTGGCAAGAGATGGGCTGTCGCCGCCTTCCTTCTCGATTTTTCCAAGGGAATCCTGCCAACCCTCGCCACACCCTACATAGCTGATTGGAATACCGGAGAGATCCACGGCCTCGCCATCCTTGCCGGAACTGCCGCTATACTAGGGCATACCTTCCCCCTCTACCTGCGCTTTCGAGGGGGAAAAGGGGTCGCCACCACCCTTGGAGTCATTACCGGTGTAGCCCCTCCCGCCACCCTGCTGGCGGGCATTGTCTGGGGCGGGGTCTATCTCATGACCCGGACCGTCTCCATCTCCTCACTGGCAACTGGAGCCACCCTGCCGCTGGGAATCTGGGCAACGGAGCTTCTCTATGAGCAGACGAACTTCAGTGCCAGGCTCTTTTTCTCCATCGCGATTGCCGCACTGATATTCCTGCGGCACCGCACTAACATAGTTCGCCTTCTCAAAGGTGAAGAGCTCACCTTTAAAAAAGCTACCGGTAAAGCGGATACTACCCCTGATGACTGAAAGCACAAATCATCCCATCCTTGTACTTGGTAACGGCGGCTGGGGCACCGCGCTTGCCATGACCCTGCATTCGAATGGACACCCTGTCCGGGTCTGGGGGCATGACGCCGCGTACTGCGAAGAAATTGAGGCGACCCGCGAGAACAGAAAATACCTGCCCGGCGTTAAGATTCCCGACGGGATCCTTTTCGGAGCTGATATCGCCACCCTGGCAGCCGACGCGGATACGGTGTTCTCTGTTATTCCCACCCAATTCCTGCGAACAACACTGCAGAGCCTGCAGGAACACCTCCCCCCACGAGCTCTCTACGTCACCTGTTCCAAGGGTTTTGAGCGAAACACCCTCGAGCTTCCATCCCGGATCATCCAGTCCTGCTTCGACTCTGCCGGCATCGCGGTATTGAGTGGGCCGAGCCACGCCGAAGAAACATCGAGGGGGTTGCCGACGACGGTAGTGGTCGCAAGCGAAGACGATGCTCTCTCCGCAAAGATCCAGCAGATCATCAGCACCGACACCTTCAGGGTTTATAGCAGTTCCGATGCCCGGGGTGTGGAGGTCGCCGGAGCATCAAAAAATGTCATAGCCCTGGCGGCCGGAATCTCAGATGGACTGGGCTATGGAGACAATGCCAGGGCTGCGCTGGTCTGCAGAGGCGCCACCGAGATTACCCGCCTGGGGGCGGCCCTCGACTGCGGGAGAGAGGCCTTTTCGGGACTTTCAGGCATTGGCGACCTCGTAGCCACCTGCACCAGCACCCATTCACGCAACCACAAGGTCGGCTACCGAATCGGACAGGGAGAAACCCTGGAAGAGATTCTCTCCTCCAGCGAGAAAGTCGCGGAGGGTGTCGAAACCACCCGGTCAATGCACCAGCTGGCTGAAAAAATTTCCGTAGAGCTTCCAATCACAACCGAGGTCTACAGGGTCCTGTTTGAAAACAAGCCCCCACGCCAGGCGGTCGGAGACCTCATGGGACGGGAACTCAAGCGGGAGTAGAGACCGGGTTCTACCCGGGCGGGCTCCCGGCATCGGGCTGAAACAACCATCTAATCCTTTTTTCCCTTTCACGCAAAAATGAACTCGATTGAAGATTCTTCACCATCCAGGCCTGACTGCCCCGGTTCAACAGAGTCGAAAATACGCCGGTATGATCGAGTGCTGGGACCTGAAGAAACCGACCAGGTTGTTGTAGAGGAACCGCTTGAAATTCGCGTCAACGGCGCTCCCTTCGCAACCCTGCTGAGAACCCCCGGACAGGATACCAACCTGGCACTGGGGTTCCTCTATGCCGAAGGGGTGATCGATTGCCGCAGCGACATCGGAGCTCTTTCGCTGTGCGGAAGGGATGCGCTGGCTGAACCTGACGGCGGCAGCGATGTGCCAGTCGACGATTCACTGGCCAACATTGTCGACCTTCTGCCGGCAGATCCCGAAAGGAAGATCATTCCACCTGCCAGGCAGGGCGCAGCAGTTTCAAGCTGCGGGATTTGCGGCAAACGCAGCATTGCTGAGGCGATGGCCCTCACTCCGCCTGCGTCCGCGGAACCGGGAGCTGCCCCCGATCCCTGGCTGGACCCGGGGTTGATCGGAAAACTCCCTGAGCGCCTCAAGAGCGGCCAGGAAATATTCAGACGCACCGGTGCCCTGCACGCGGCAGGAATCTTTGACACTCAAGGTGAGCTCCTGTTTCTCAGCGAGGACATCGGCAGGCACAATGCCGTCGACAAGATCATTGGAGCCGCACTGCTGGAAGAGTTGCTGCCGGTGAACGAGTGCATCCTCCAGGTAAGCGGCAGGGTCAGCTTTGAGATCGTCCAGAAAGCCTACCGGGCAGGAATCCCTGCCATCTCAGCTGTCTCAGGCGTTTCGAACCTCTCAATCAGCCTCGCCCGAACGATCGGACTTGTGCTGGCCGGCTTCGTACGAGAGGAAAAATACTGCCTCTATTCCACAGGGAGTTGTCTGCTGAATGCCCCGCCGGGGGAACTGGAAACCTAGTTGCAAATTGACTGTGTAATACTCACAATCACATTAGTCTGCTGAAACGAGAAAGATCACCAGTTACTACTCTTACTTTTCACCCGCATTTGCGGATACAGGGGTTCATTGATGAACGAAGAGAACAATCTCACTGTTGAAAACGGAAACAACTGGGAAGAAAAAGTCGGCCTGGCAAAAATGCTCGCCGGCGGCGTCATCATGGATGTAACCAATGCTGAGCAGGCCCGGATTGCCGAGGAGGCCGGTGCCGTCGCGGTGATGGCACTCGAGCGGGTGCCCTCGGACATTCGAAAAGATGGCGGAATTGCCAGGATGTCGCCGGTATCCAAGATCCAGGAGATCCAGAAGTGCGCCTCCATCCCGGTCATGGCCAAATCGAGAATCGGTCACTTCATGGAAGCCGAAATCCTCGAAGCCATGAGCGTCGACTTTATCGATGAAAGCGAGGTCCTCACTCCCGCAGATGAGGATGCCCATATCGACAAGACCCCTTTCAAGGCACCTTTTGTCTGCGGCGCCAGGAACCTTGGTGAGGCATTGAGGAGAATCTCTGAAGGGGCGGCGCTGATCCGGACCAAGGGAGAGGCTGGCACCGGCGATATCATCCATGCTGTCAGGCATATGAAGCTGATCACCTCGCAAATCAAAGAACTCGCAGGCCTGGGGGACTGGGATCTCGCAGCGTGCGCTGAGAAACTCAACGCTCCCAGGGAGCTGGTGAGCCAGGTTGCTGCAGAGGGGCGGCTTCCTGTCCCCAATTTCGCCGCAGGCGGCATCGCTACTCCCGCGGATGCAGCGATGATGATGCGCCTTGGTGCAGAAGCGGTCTTTGTCGGCTCGGGAATTTTCAAGTCCAGCCCCGATCTGGAAAAACAGAGCGTCGTTGCGCGGGCGATCGTGGAAGCCGTAACCCACTTCGACAATCCTTCCGAGCTCGTGCGCATCTGCCAGAACGTGGACGTGGCGATGAGGGGAGAAGACACGGGCGATATTCCTGAAGAAAAACTCCTTCAGAGCCGCGGATGGTAAGCGCAGTCCCTGCCACTGACCACCTGCACAACGGCGAGCCGGTTATCGGGGTGCTTGCCCTGCAGGGATCTTTCCCGCTTCATATTGCCAGCCTGGAGCGCTGCGGCGCCAGGACCAGGCGGGTGCGCAAACCGGCAGACCTCGAAGGACTTTCGGGGCTGGTCATCCCCGGGGGCGAAAGTACCACCATGGAGAACCTCGCTCTTCGCTGTGGACTTTTCGAGGCCCTGGGCAAGGCAGGGCGCGGCGGCCTGCCGATTTTCGGTACCTGTGCCGGGGCGATTCTGCTGGGAAAGGGAGCCGAGCGGCCTGAGCGTCTCGAGCTGGTAGACGTCGAGGTGCATAGAAACGCCTACGGCCGACAGGTTGACAGCTTCAGCGATGATCTCCTTCTGACACCCTTTGACAGCCCCTTTCACGGGGTATTCATCCGTGCGCCGATTATCAAAGCTCCCTGTGAAAGCCTCGATTGCGAAATTCTCGGAAAACACGATGGCAGGCCCGTGCTGCTTCGAAGCGGACAAATACTGATGGCGACCTTTCATCCTGAGTTGACAAGGGACCTGCGTATCCACAAACTCTTCCTGCAGATCTGTGGGTTAGAACCGGCAGAAGCCCCCGGGGAAACCGGCTGTTCCCAGATGAGGGAAAAATCTTACTGAATAACCATCCGACGTCCTGCCGGCTGCGACAACCGGCTTTCAGGGGGCCGCAAAAGGAGACTCCTGCCTTGCTCAAAATGATCTCCAGCCTTCTCAAAGGAGCTGTACTCGGCCCCGCCATGGTCATCCCGGGTGTCAGCGGCGGAACAATGGCCCTGGTCCTGGGCATCTACGATCGCCTGATTAAGGCTTTGCACAGTTTCTCATTCGGCACGCTCAGGGATGCCCTGGGATTGTTCAGCGGTGCGGGTCGCAAAGAACGCTTCCAGGCTCTCCTGGACCGGCACGATATTAAATTCCTGCTGACGCTGCTGGCCGGAGCGGTACTGGCGATCTTCCCCTCTATGCTCCTGATCGAATACCTCTTCAATAATTACAGCCAACCTGCCCATGGTTTCTTTCTCGGGCTGGTCGGAGTTTCGATCATTTTCCACCTGCGACTCATGGAACGAAAATCCGCTGTCGAGCTTCTCTGCGCACTTGCCGCGATTGCGCTGGCCATATCGATGGGCATCAACAAGGACCGAATCGACGAGGAAAAGGGCAAATCGAACCCGATCGTGGCAGCAGCCGACGTAGAAACCGGCAAAGACGCCGCCCCGGGAGCCGGGCACTCGATTGGTAATTGTGCCCGGTTCGCATTCAGTGGAGCGTTAGCGAGCTCCGCGATGCTGCTGCCCGGGATCAGCGGGTCTTTCCTGCTCGTGCTCCTGGGGGTTTTTCATGAGGTTCTCAACTCATGCAACCCATTCTCCCCCGGATTCGATCCGCTCCTTGCAGCCATCTTCATAGCAGGCTGTATCTGCGGACTGGTTCTCTTTGCACGCCTGATCAATTTCCTCCTCGAGCGCTGGAACTCCCCCACCATGGCATTTCTTGGTGGCCTGATGGCCGGGTCTCTATGGACTCTCTGGCCCTTCAGGAACCCAGTCTCAAAAGATCCGGCCTGGCCCAGTGAGGGAGATGGAACGGTGGTGATGACCCTACTCTGCATCCTCACCGGCGGCCTTCTTATCGCGACCCTCGCCCGCTACGACAGGAGCGCGAAAGAAGCTGTCGAATCTCAGTCCATTGGCAGGTAGGTCCCCTCATCGGAGGGGCCTGGCTGCTCATCATCCGGGCTCTCATCCGGGTCGGAACCCACCGACAGGGGCCTGACGATGACAGACCTTGGCTCGGTCGGGCAGTACATCTCACAGACCCCGCAGCCTGTACAACCCGGGTCCAGGATCTCTATGGGACCCTCGTGGTAGGAGATCCTGATAGCGGCCTCGCCCAAAGGACACTTATCGACGCAAATCTGGCAATCCTCTCCCTGGGTCCGCACACAGAAGGCGTCATCCACCTCTGCGATACCCATGCGGATATCCTCCTGCGCAACCGGAACGAGGGCCCCACTGGGACAGACCTTCATGCAGGAGAGATCCTCACAAACCACACAGGCCTGGGACTGGGCATCGATAAACGGACGGCCTTCTTTCATTGGATCGGGATCCACCGTGACCTTGATCGCGCTCACGGGGCAGGCGGTCACACACTGGCCGCTGACCATGCAGGTCTGCAGGAACTGCTCCTCATCGATGGCGCCGGGTGGGCGTAACACAGGCCTGTCGGGAAGCTCGGAAAAGTGGTCATCATCCGGGCTGGACGAATCGTAGGCACCCTTGTTGCGCTCGTATTCATCCCAGTCCGGCAGACCCGTTTTATCAATCCGGGCCTCTACCACGTCAGCGATCGGCTTGAGCATACGACGAAAACTCTGGGTGAAGAAACCACGCCTGTTTACGTTATCCGGGTTCTCGCCCTGTTCTTCTTCTCCAGCCGTCTCCTGCTCCTCGTTCTCGGCAGGAATTTCCTGATCTTCGTTCTCGGCAGGGATTTCCTGCTCGCCTTCGTCTTTTTTTTTCTTCTTCGTTCATTCTGCAAACAAATCCGGCTGCCGCGGCTGGATAATCAAATTTCGCTCAAATAGCTGGAATGCTATCTTATTGCCCCTGAAACGAAACTCAAGATCGGGATTGCTCAATGGGTAGCTTAAAGTACTGTATCGGCCTGGATTTTGGCACCAACACCGCTCGTGCGCTCATTGTCGATGCACAAAACGGGCAGAAGGCCGCCGGCTCCGTAGCCCCCTACCCCAGCGGAGAAGCTGGAATCCTGACTGATCCCTCCGATCCACTCCTGGCGCGCCAGGAGCCGCTGGATTACGAGAAATCGCTGGTTGCCGCCCTTCGTGGGGCCCTGCAGAACCTCGAGCAATCAAAGGGCCCCGAGGCACTGGGGAAAATCATCGGAATCGGGATCGGCGCTACCGCCAGCACCCCCATTCCCGTGGATGCAGAGCTCTGTCCAATTGCCCGGCTACCGGAGTTCGAGGGCAATCTCTCCACCATGGCGTGGCTGTGGAAGGACCACACCGCCCATGAGGAAGCCGAAGAGATAACCCACCGCGCAGCAGAACACATCCCGCATTATCTCGAGCGCTGCGGAGGCACCTACTCCAGCGAATGGTCGCTGGCGAAGCTCTTGAGGTTCATCAGGACCTCTCCCGAAGCCGCCGCCCGTACAGCGGATTGGATCGAGCTGGGTGATTACCTTGGTGGGATGCTCACCGGCTGCCGCACACCCGCGAAGCTCCCGCGCAACGTCTGCGCGGCAGGGCATAAGGGTTTCTATCACGATGCCGACGGCCCCCCTCCCCCCGGATTCCTGGAAGCAGTTGACCCCCTCCTTGAAACCTGGTTTGCCTGCCGGGAAAACATTCCGCCCCTTGCTGCCGGCGCACGCAGTGGAGTCCTGTGCGAAGAATGGGCCGTGAAGGTCGGGCTGGCTGCGGGAATACCTGTTTCCATCGCAGCCATCGATGCTCATGTCGGGGCCGTCGGGGCAGGAATCAGGAAGGGGCGTCTCGCAAAAATCATGGGAACCAGCGGCTGTGATATGGTGGTCCACCCGGCAGATGACACGCCACCTCCCTCGATCACCGGGTTGTGCGGAATCGTCCGCGATTCCATTCTGCCCGGCTATTGGGGACTGGAGGCAGGCCAATCAGCTCTTGGCGATATCTTCGCCTGGTTCGTAAGAGAATTTGGCGCGCCGGCCGGTCTCGGACATGAAGATCTTACGCGCCAGGCCG
>JAYGDV010000395.1:0-4943 GCA_046582735.1 Planctomycetota bacterium | reverse complement strand
CAGTTAGGCTTTGAGTTTGTGAAAACGTTGGAGCAACAAGATGGCCAGGGCCCTTCCCCCGCGAGGATTCAAGGAAGAAGACACTCAGAAACGTCTTCAATGGCTTGAGGATAAGACCGGGGTACGTCTCGATGACGTCAGACCCGAGCAGCCATCGGATTACCAGGGAATCATAGAGAATCATGTCGGCAGTGTGAACATGCCCCTGGCAGTGGCCGGCCCGCTCGTTCTCAGTGGCTCCTATGCCCAGGGGGAGTACTACGTACCTCTCTGTACGCTCGAGGCGACTCTCTCGATGTCGATGTCGCGTGGTCTCTTCCTGACCTCGCTCTCGGGAGGGATCAAGACCCGCCACCTGAAGCAGGAGCTTTCCCGGAGCCCGGTTTTCATCTTCGACGACATCGAGGATGCGCCCGAGTTCAGGCTCTGGCTCGAACAGAATTTCGAACAGATCAGGGACGTGGCGGAGGCGACTACCAAACACGGCAAGTTGCTGAGGATTGATCCCTACCTGATGCAGAACAGCGTCATTCTCGATTTTGTTTACTACACCGCCGAGGCTGCGGGCCAGAACATGGTGACGATCGCCACGCAGGCCGCCTGCCAGTACATCTACGATGCTTACGACTGCGAGAAGCCCTTCTATTACTACATCGAGTGTAACTTCAACTGTGACAAGAACCCGGCCACCAAGACGATCCTGCTGGGCCGCGGCCACCAGGTCACCGCCAGCACCCTGATCAAGGGGCGGTATCTGAAGAGGGTCCTGAGGGCAGATGCGGAGGGTTATGTTCGGGGTTGGCGCCAGTGCAGCCGTGGATCGCAGCTGGCGGGTGTTGTCGGTATGAACATGCATGTCTCCAATGCCCTGGCCGCTATTTACATGGCCACCGGGCAGGATGTGGCCTGTGTTTCCGAGAATGCCCTCGGCAGCATGGACATGGAGGTTCGCAACGGCGAAGACCTCTACGCCAGTCTCACCATGCCCTCGCTTACGGTGGGGACCATCGGGGGAGGAACGGGGCTCGGCCAGCAGCGAAGGAATCTCGAGCTGTTGGGATGTGTCGGCGAGAACTCATCCAAGATGCTTGCAGAGATCGTCTGCGGGGCAGCCCTGGGCCTTGAGCTTTCTCTTGGCGCCTCGATTCTGACCAACGAGTTCGCCCAGGCGCATGACAGGTATCGAAAGAGGACCATCCTGGAGGGCAAGGTTTAGCATTGCCGCCGCTGGATGGGGGCAACTGGTTGCCCGGGTTTGGGAGTAGAGATCATTGAAGAGCTTCCGAGAAGCCCTCGATAATTACGAACTGGGGGCGCAATACGATTACCTGAGCAGGCGTCCACCTATCCTGGGGCGTATCTTCAAGCGTGTCTTCGAGCTTTACTGCCGGGGTTTCTTCAAGATCTACTGCCGGCTGAAGGTTGAGGGCCGTGGCAAACTGCCCGAATCTCCCTATATTCTCTGCAGCAACCACAACAGCCACATGGACAGTGCGCTTTTGATGCTCGCAGCCGGAAGCGGCTTCAACAGCTTTGCGATGACGGCGGCAAAGGATTACTTCTTCAATAACGCTTCAAGGCGATTCTTCCTGAACCTCTTCATGAACCTGATCCCGATCGAGCGAAAGTTCAGCCACGAGAGCTTTGTCGAATACCTCGCAGCCACCAGGGGCTTTCTCGCTAAGGGTAATCGCAACCTGATCATTTACCCCGAGGGTACAAGGTCCAGGGACGGGAAGATGGCCAGCTTCAAGCGCGGGCCGGCCGTGGTGGCGGTCGAGCTGGGCATACCCATCGTTCCGGCGTGGATCGAGGGAAGCCACAAATGCTGGCCCAAGGGGAAGGCGCTGATCCGCCCGGGTTCCGTCAGGGTCTGCATAGGTGAACCGGTTTATCCGGATGCGACAGCCCTGGAGGAAAGCGCCGGCAGCCCGGCGGCGCCATTCGGCGAGTACAAACGCCTGATCGCAGAGGTAGAGACGCGCGTAAACGAACTTTGCGGTAAAACGGGTACCGAACCTGTAGACTGTGTCGCTGGTTGAGTACAGACAACAAGGCAACCGGTTTTTAAAGGCCCTGAGGCATGCGCGAAGACGTTAGCCAGATGAAATGGTGGGGTTGGGGGGATGAACATACCGAGTTCGATGCCTCCGACAAGCCCGGCCTGATGCCCTTTATATCCAGGGCCCTGGGCTTGCAGGAAGAGGACGAACAGGTTGTAAGACCTGTTGCTCTCGAGGATGTCGAGCTTCCTTCGCAGGTGCTCACCCAGGGGTTCCTGGACGCGGCGAGATCGTCCCTGCGTGAAGACCAGGTGAAGACAGGCGACAAGGAGAGACTGGTTCACTCCTACGGCAAGAGCTTCCGGGACCTGTGGCGTATTCGCAGGGGTATTGTCGACTCCAGCCCCGATTGCGTGATCTACCCCGAATCAGAGGATGATATCTGCGCCCTGGTGAAGGCGGCGCTCGCCCACGACGTCGTTCTCATTCCTTTCGGCGGCGGCTCCAACATTGCCGGTTGCCTGGAGAATCGCGAGTCCAACAGCCGGATGGCGGTCTCTCTCGACATGAAGAGAATGGACAGGGTGGTCGAGGTCGATTCGGATTCCTGCGTGGCCAGGATCCAGGGCGGCGCCCTTGGACCGTTGATGGAGAAGCAGCTCAACGAGCAGGGGTTCACCCTCGGGCACTTCCCCGATTCCTTCGAATTTTCAACTGTCGGCGGGTGGGTCGCTACACGCTCCGCCGGCATGCAGAGTGATAAGTACGGCAAGATCGAGGACATGGTGTTGTCGCTGCGTATGGTCACGCCCAGCGGTGTCCTGGTGACACGAACCGTCCCCAAGTCTTCCAACGGGATCGATGTGAACCACATCTGCATCGGGAGTGAAGGCATTCTCGGGGTGATCACCGAGGTCAGCATGCGGGTTCACCGCCTGCCGGAGCACAAGGAGTTCTACGGCTATCTCTTTCCTGATTTCGAAAGCGGCGTGAGGGCTGTTCGCGAATGCGTCGATGCCGACTGCATGCCCTGCATCGCCAGGCTCAATGATCCCGGCAAGACGGCCCTGAGCTTCGCCTTCAAAAGCAAGAGCACCGAGACCTTCTTCAAGAATCTGCTGGGCAAGGCCGTCAAGAAGTACCTCTCCGCGGTCAAGGGCTTCGATATGGACAAGGTCTGCCTGATGATCATGGCCGTAGAGGGCGATCGCCGCACCTTCAGAAGGCTGCGCTCGCAGGTTCATTCGATCTATAAGAAAAACGGCGCCTTCAAGCTTGGGATCTCCCCGGGGCGCGCCTTCCAGAAGTCCAAGTACGACTTCCCCTACCTGCGTGATTTCGCCATGGACAGGGGGGTCGTCTGCGATGTCAGCGAGACCGCGACCGTCTGGTCCAACCTGCTGCCGCTTTATTACTCGACGATCAAGTCCATCGAGGAGGCCATCCTCTCCACCGGCGTCCAGTCTTTCGCCGGTTGCCACATCAGCCATTGTTACCACACCGGGACAAGCCTCTATTTCACCTTCGCCTGCATGGAAAACGAGAGCGGTAAGATCGACCAGTACCTTCGTATCAAGAAGGCTGCCGAGGATGCATTCCTGCGTGGAGGGGCTACGCTCTCTCACCATCATGCAGTGGGTTATGAGCATGCTCCCTGGATCGAGGACGACATCTCTGAAACAGGGGTACTCGCAGTGCGGGCGATCAAGGACGGAATCGATCCGGCGGGGGTCATGAATCCCGGCAAAATCCTGCCCGGTGACCGGCCGTTTGAGGAATGGGGCCTGGCCGAAGACGAGGCACAGGAGTCGCAAGAGGCTGGAAGCTGAATGTTTGACGGCAAGACAATAGTCATCACCGGAGCTTCCTCAGGACTGGGCGCGGCCCTGGCATCTGTGATGGCCGGTGAGGGGGCGCACCTGGCGCTCATGGGTCGCGATGCCCGGAAGCTGGGTTCCGTGGCTGAAAACTGCCGCTCCAGTGGAGCGGGGGTCGTCGAGGTTGCAGGTAACGTGGTGGACCGCGGCGACTGTGAGCGGCTCCTTGCTGCCGCCCTGGAAGAGTTCGGGACAATTGACTACCTTGTCCTGAACGCGGGGGTCAGCATGTGGTCGCGGTTTGAGGACGTTGAGGACCCGGAGATTTTTTCGAAGATCATGGACACCAATTATCTCGGAGTCGTCCATTGCGTCTACCACGGCCTTGATGCCCTGAAGAAAAGTGGCGGGCTGGTCGTGGCGATCTCTTCTGTGCAGGGGGTTACGGGGGTTCCCTTCCACACGGGCTATTGCGCTTCCAAGCATGCCCTGCAGGGCTTCTGCGATTCATTGCGTATGGAGCTCAGGGGGACCGGGGTGGATGTCCTGACCGTCATGCCATCCTGGATCCGGGGTACAGGGCTGCGCGCCAGGGCCTTCGGGGGAAGTGGGGAGGCGCTCGGAGATTCCGCCAAGGGGCATCACAAGAGTGCGGTTGAGCTCGAGAGCCTGGTCGGGAAGGTAGCGAGGGCGATGAAAAAGCGAAAGCGCCGCCTCTTTGTGCCGGGCTACCTTCGGTTTGTTCCCCTGCTGAAGGCTCTCTGTCCGGGGCTGCTTGACCGGATCATCAGGAAGAAAGTCAGCCGGTAACCAGCCCGGAAAAACAAAACTCGCTTTGCTGCAGCTGGGACCTCATGATGAAGATGGTCAGGGTCCTTACCGTGAAGGAATACAAGGAAAACAATGAAACCAGTTCTCAGCTCCCTCTTTCTTTTTTCGCTGCTCTTTCCGCTGGCTGCATCCGCGCAGCTGGAACCCCCGATGCACAGCTTCCTGCGTGCAGATGCCAATACCGATGGAGCTGTAGACATCAGCGACGCAGCCTATACCTTCAGCTGGCTTTTTCTCGGCGCTGATATGCCCAATTGCCTGGACTCAGCGGACGCCAATGACGATGGCGTCA
>JAYGDV010000355.1:0-11541 GCA_046582735.1 Planctomycetota bacterium | reverse complement strand
GGCGGATACCGACCACAATGGAAGCATCGAGTTGACAGACGCGGTGTTCCTGCTGGATTATCTATTCAGGAGTTCGAGGGATATTCCCTGCAAAGATTCAGCTGATGCCAACGATGATGGCAAGCTGGACATCTCCGATGGGATCTTTATCCTTCGTTTCCTGTTTTCCGGCGGGGGCAATCCTCCTGCCCCCTTCCCCAGCTTCGGAAGGGATCCAACCCCGGACAATTTCGGCTGTTGAGTATTCACCCTTGAAAAGAATCGCACTGCTGACAAGTGGAGGCGACTGCCCGGGTCTCAACCCCTGCATCCGCTCCGTGGTCCGTACCGCTCTCGCTGCGGGAATCGAGGTCATTGGCATTCACCGCGGCTGGCAAGGCCTCATCGAGAACGACATGGCGGCCCTGGACGCGCGCAGCGTCGCGGGAATCGTCAATCTCGGTGGCACCATTCTACGCTCGAGCCGCTGCCCTGAATTCCGCCAACCGGATATGCGCCAGCAGGCCGCCCTTCACCTGGCTGAACGGGAAATCGATGGCCTGGTCGTGATCGGCGGAAACGGATCGCTCCACGGTGCCTGGGAGCTTTCCCGGCAGGCCAGCCTGCCCGTGGTCGGGATCCCCAAGACCATCGACAACGATGTCGGCGGGACCGACTACTGCCTTGGATTCGATACAGCCGTCAACACCGCGGTCGCGGCCATCGACAAGATTCGCGATACGGCGACCTCGCATGAGCGCCTTTTCCTGGTCGAGGTCATGGGCCGAAACCGCGGCTTCCTCGCCCTCGAGGTGGCCCTCGCCTGCGGCGCAGAGGGAGTATTGGTTCCGGAGGTACCCACAGACATCTCCGCCCTCTGCGTGCAGTTGGAGCGTTGCCGGGAGGCCGGGAAGGTCTCCAGTATCGTCGTTGTCGCCGAAGGAGATGATGCCGGCAACGCTTATGAGATCGCCGAAAAGATCACCTGCCAGTCCAGCTACGACCCACGGGTAACGGTGCTGGGCTACATCCAGCGGGGAGGCCGCCCCAGCGCAGCTGACCGGGTGCAGGGTGGCCTGTTCGGTAAAGCGGCAGTGGATGCGCTCGCAGGCGGCGAAACATCAAAACTCGTGGCCCTGCAAAACGGCGCAACAACTCTTGTCGAGCTGGAGCTTGCATGGAAGGAAACCCGTGAGTTACCGGCGCACCTCATGGAACTCGCCGGAATCCTGGCGAGCTGAGCCGGCGGGTTATTTCTTCCCCCCGCCGACGGAGAACAGCCGCCCCACGGTACGGATGTACATGCGCCCCCCACTCACCGCCGGGGTCGAGCGGCAGATGTCACCGAGCTCGTTCCTGGCCAGGACCTCGAACTTTTCCGAGGCAGAAAGCACGACGACCGTGCCTTTTTCATCGGCACAGAATAACCGGCCATCGACGCAAACCGGTGAGCCGTGAAATTTGCCGCCCGCTCTCTGCTGCCAGACGACCTTTCCCGTCTCCACCCTCGCACAGGTGACCACCCCAAGGTCGCTCCAGAGAAAAAGCCTGCCCTCCCAGGCCAGCGGACTGGGCACATGCGGTGCGGAGCGCGAAACCCTGTAGACCTCGCTGGCGCTGTGTCTGCCGCCGCTGGTGGCGGGGCGAACCACGACGGCGTTCTTGCCGCCGTTGAGAGCGCCTGAGTTGGCAATCACCAGGTCCTTCCAGACAACGGGAGAACCCACCGCCCGCTGGGGGAAGGTGCCGAAGACATCGATCATCCAGTTCTGCCGGCCCCTGGCGGGATCTACTCCGACGATGCCCTCGAAGCAATGGACGAAAATGATCTCGGTCGGCCTTCCGGGCGTACTGAAAACACAGGGTGTCGAATAGCAGGCCCGTTTACCCTTGCGAGGAATTTTCCACTTCTCCGCTCCAGTCTTCCGGTCAAGCGCGAGGAGAAAGCTGTTTTTCTTGTGGTCATTGGCAAGGATCACCAGCTCCTCAAAGACGATTGGCGAGGTTGCTCCTCCCTGCCCGTGCAGGTAGGGACCCAGGTTGTAACGCCAGCTCTCCTTTCCCTTGTGATCGAGAGCAACCAGGATGGATCCCGCCTTGGACTGCCAGAGCGCGTAAACGCGTTCCCCATCAACCGCCGGAGTGCTCGATGCATAGCTGTTATTTTGGTGCTTGCGATAGGTGGCGTAGGGAAAGTCCTTCTTCCAGAGAGTTTTCCCGCTGCGCGTGTCGATGCAAAGGAGGCTCCTTGTTGCTGCGGAGTTGTCCGCGGCGGTCACGAATACCTGCTCCTTCCAGATAACAGGCGAAGAGTTACCCTCCCCCGGTAGATCGATCTTCCAGTTGAAGTCACTCTCTTCCCACCTGGCCGGGACGGTCTTTGCAGCGCTCACCCCCGAGCCATTGGGCCCGCGAAAACGCGCCCATTCATCAGCCCCGGCGAAACCTGCGAGGAGAAGCAGGAAGGCACAAGCCGTGTAGAGAGAACGCAGGTGGAAACCAGCCAATTTCATAGCTCACCAGGAAATACAGTCGAACCCCGAAACTCCATTTTCGCATGATGCAGACCTCCTGCAAAGCACTCCCCCGAAAGAACCGGCTCCTATCCAACCGGCGGAGGTGGAGGTGATTGAGGCTCGCTGAAGAAAGAGGTCGGATCGAAATAGGCCGAATCCACCTCGAATGACAGGTCCACCAGGGTGGGATGCATGAGCTGGAACTTCATGTAATACCCCAGGCCGTGAAAAAAAACGGCCGTGGAGGCTCGCCGGCCTATCAGGTCAGGAGGATAAAGATCCGTAAAAACCGGCTCGAGATCCAGCACCTCGTTGAAATACCCTCCCACCGAAGCCCCCGCCGGCAAATGATCGACAGTCTTATCGTAGAGAACAATCGGACGGCTGATCATGGAATTCTGCTTCATCACAAGGCGCCCCTCGGGATCATGATGAGAACCAAGAGCCTTGAACCATCCGATGACACCCTCATCCAGGCCTCCGTAGACCATTTGCCGATAGGGTGCGCGCTCGATATTGGCCGCCAACACCCGCAGCCTCACTCCATGGAGGTCGGCCTGCGCGATACCGTTCACCCAGTCGGAAACCGTAAAGTGCGAGTTCCGCCTGATCTTTCGCTTGCTGCGGTAACGTTTCGAAAGATTTCCCGGAACAACAAACTGTACACCGAGCTCGGGGGTGAAAACCGATTTGATCTTGTCCCAGCAGAGCAAGGCCAGGGCAAAGCCGATCAAGGCGATGACTCCCAGGAAATATGCAGCGCCATCTGAGCTGTCCCCGCCCCCGGACCCCCAGACCAGGATCACGCCGGTAACCAGGCCGATGACCGCAATCAGGCCCAGGAGAAGCAGGACCAGGGTCTGGCTGTCACCGGAGAGGAGGAAGAAATTCCTGAACATGGAAAACTCATCCGGTGGATGGACCACCCCGGAAATATCATCGCTCAGGTTGAGGTTGCCGACCTCGAGCGGAACCTCGAAATGCTCGAGGTAGCGGTCATTGCCGACGACAATCGTGACCCTGACAAGCAGGTGAATCCAGCTTCCCCGGTAGGTGAAGAGCCGCCGGGGGCATTTGTAGCGCAGGGTGTGCAGCGGATCACTGACGGTGAAGCTCTGCTTGAGCAGCTCGATTTTTTTGTTGACCGGGTTGGGGTGCTGGGGCTTGCAACGCAGGCTCAGCCTGACTGTAGCCTCCTCACCGGCATGCCTTTTCAGATCGGGGTGAAACCGGATAAGCGCCTGGTGCCCTTCCCCTGTCTGCTCCACTTTTATCTTAAGCGCTGCCTGGTTCCTCATGCCTGCTTCCCCGTTGGGTAGTCGAATACTCTACCCCTTCAGCCGGCAGGGGTGGCGGCGCCGGGGCTCCACCATAGAGCTTAGCAGGGCCAGCCATGGTGCCATGGCAAAAATAACCCGGGAGAAGTACGCCCTATGGCTTCGCTCCCCCATCGACCCAGCGGCGCAGCAGGTTGATGCTGGCGGCATCAAGGGCAGGAGCATCGTCTTCGGGCGGCATCCTGGTAACGAGGCCACTGTCTTCTACGGCACTGATCAGGAGGCTCCCCGCCGCATTCCCCGGGATAACAGCCGGGCCGCTTTTGCCTCCTGTGAGAATCCCATCGAGGCTGTCGAGCCGAAGCTCAGATTCCGGCTCCTTCGCCCCGTGGCAGGAGACACAGTTGCTTTCAAGGATTCCACTGATGGTCCTGTAGGACGCTGCCTGCTCCCCTCCACAGGAGCAGAGCAGGCAGACGAGCGGCAGGAGAAGGAAGGAGCGCACCGAATCAGTCTCCAACGACCGATGAGATTGGGGTCCGCAGATCACCCTCGATTTTCCGCGTGTTCCACTCCGCCTGGTAGCGCTCGAGAGCCGGATCAACGGGGAAGCTCTCACCCTTGGCGTAGGGATAGGATTTCATACCGGCGAAGGGCAGCGGCGCCACCCCATCTCCATGCCCGGTATAGAAATCCATGTCCTTGCAGTAGCCGCCGCTTTTCCAGAAGAAGGTGCGGCGCCCGCCGGAGGGAACATCCCCCAGCCGGTTGGCCTTGAAGGAAAACTCGATCTCATCGCCGGGGCCGAAGACCACGAACTGCCCATCGTCTTCTTCCAGCAGGGGGCGGACATCTCCGAAGCGGGTATAGCTCCCGGGCATGACCTTGTAATGCGTCCACTGAGCGAACTCCTTGTAGAGAAAGCCCTCCACCTCTTCTCCCGGGGCCGGATCGACCGGGAAACCGCGGTAGTGCAGGTGGGCGCGGTCGGCCTTCAGCTGCCGGACCGTCACCTTGCCGGCTCCCCCACCTGAAAGATCCACATCGCGGGCCCGGGCGATAAAGACCTCGTCCCAGGCGATCTCGAGGTTGGTGTCAATTCGCAGGCGGCGGTCGCCCGGGCGCAGGAGGCCTTCGAGATCAACACTCATCCAGCGCGGATAGCCCGCCGGAAAGCCCCACTCCTCGCGAAGGGTCTGCCATTTCCCATCTCGCTCGACCCGGAAGCTCGGGGCGACGGGAACAAAGCCCGCCTGCGATGCCGAGAAGTTCGTCGTTGAATAGCCGTACTCGATATAACCATGCAGAAAGAGAACCGGGCGGCCGGGTTCAGCCGAGCTGATCAGCTCATCGAGCGCCGCGGGGAAGTCCAGCTCGACAGCCTGCAGCTTCTCGAGGGTTCCCAGGAAGCGCCTGTCGGGCTTGAGCTCGGGAGCGTAGACAGCGTCGAGTTTCTGTACCCGCGAGGTCATATCCGCTCCATCCTGGTCAACCGCCTTGAGCGGATGGAGCTTCTCTTCGAAGGCGAGGAGCCCATAGCCGGGAGCCGGGCCGAGGATGGCGAACATCTCGTTGGGTAGAACCGTTGTGCCCACCGGATGATCGACAGCCACCAGCGCCGCGCTGTCAAGGTAGGTGCATTCCTCCAGCGGCTCGAGGACCCGCAATTCATAAGAGGCCTCTCCTCCATCGTTTTCCCTGGCCTGGAGCCTCGGGATCCACAGCAGCTCGGTCGGGTCCGGGGTGCTGTAGCGCCCGGGTGCCTCGAAGTACCCCAGTCCTCCGACACCGAGAAAATCTGCCACGAACTCAAAGGATTCACCATTCCAGCTGAAGAGCATCGGGCAGGACGTAGGCTTGCGCTCCTTCTCCTTGATCTCGTGGACCCTGCCGGAGACCAGGCCGATCTCACTCTGGAGGATTCCATCCGGCCAGAGAATCCGGACCGTATCGGCAGCCGGGGCGCCATTGAGACCACAGAAGAAACGCGCTGCGCTGCGCGCCGTACCGCCGGTTGAGCTGTTGAGTTGCCGTCTCGCCACCCGGGTTCCCGCACGCAACTCGACACTCGCTCCCAGCGCAGCGGGATTCGAACGCTCGGCATCGGGCTTGACAGCCTCGCGAAGGGGACCACTCAACTCGATGGTAATCCAGGTCCCGGGAATCTCCAGGGAGTGAGCGGTGGCGGATCCGGATGGATCGGCTACCACCAGCTCCACCCCGCCATCGATCCCCATACAGCCGGCCAGGACACTCACCGGGCCACGCCAGGGCTCACTGCGAAGAGCGTAGCGAGCTGGTTTTTCTCCGGGTGAAACCACGGCGGCGCCGGTCCTCTCACCGGCAAACCGGGCATCTGCCACCAGGAGTTCAGGAACCATGTCGCCATCAAAATCAAAGATGGTTCCCCCGGTGCCGCCAAGAGCTCCATAGCGGCCCGTGAAGTCCTCATCCGGGGTAAAGCGGAGCAACCCATCGTTGCGAAGAAGGCGGAGGCTGTCACCGCAGAAGGCAACGAGGTCCTCATCTCCAGCGCCATCGAGATCCCCCGAGGTCACGCTCACAATTCCCGGGACAGAGAGCTTGCCGGCCTGCTCCACTTCGGAAAACTTCCAGGCACGGTGGTTCGAGAAGAATCGGGCGGTACCCTCTCCGTCAAAAACGGCGAGGTCGAGGTCTACATCTCCATCGAGATCCACCACCGCCAGTTCAACGAGCGCGAGGTCGAAATCCTTTAAACCACAGGCGGTCGTGATCTCGCTGAAGCCGCCGAAGCCACCGGGATCGGTACGATCGTTGTTGAGTACCTGTACCCGGGAGGTGATCGTGCCATCAGCCCCCTTCCACTGGCGCAGGCAAATGATATCGAGATCCCAGTCGCTGTCGACGTCGAGAGCATAGAGCCGCAGGGGAAAACCTCCAGACCGCTCAAGCTTAAGAGCCGGGCTTGTTTCATCGAGCCCCCCCTTGCCATCGTTGATCAGGAACCTGAAAGAGCCGGGCCCGGCAGCAACGAGGTCGAGGTCAGTGTCTCCATCGAGATCAGCAAGGCAACAGAGATTGGCGTCGAAAGAAAGCCTGCGGCCGGGGCTGTATCCCTCTGCCGCAGAGTAATTGAAAACCGCGAGTGAGCTCTGTCCTGCTCCACCAGGAGGTACGCTCCCACAAAGAACCAGCTCCAGGGAGCCGTCTCCGTCCAGGTCCCCAAGGGCCATTCCCGCCGCCGGATCTCCCGATGGAGCCTGGGGAGGCCTGGAAAGTCCGCTGATTTCACGCGCCGGCCCGATAACGGGGGCCCGGTTTTCAAGGGAGGGCGGATCGCTGTAGCCGGGAGGGAAAGAGTCCCTGATCGCGAGGCTGTACTTGCCACCCTCCCCGTACTTGTAGCCAACCAGGATCCCTGCGCCTGCTTCCTTCAGGCGCTTGAACTCATTGAGCATTCCGGTCCGCAGCTCTTTGTCCTCCCTGCGGTGGAGGTTTGCCAGGCGGTACCAGGCCGAGGCAAAAGATGGTTGCAGCTGCAGGGCCCGGCGCAGGTGGCGCACAGCGCCCTCCCGGTCCTCCCGCTCCGCCAGGATTTCGCCGACGTAATAATGTCCATGCGGATCATCAGGGTCCCGGGCGATCACCTTCCTGAACGAAGCGAGAGCCTCGTCCATCCTCCTGAGGAACTTGTACTGGATGCCGAGAACCTGCAATGCATGAGGGTTGCCGGAATTCAACTCCAGCGCCTTCTTCATATTGGGGATGCACTTATTCTCATCCTGCAGATTGAGCCCGGCTATACCGCGATTGACCCAGGCCGCCTCCCAAGCCGGAAAGCTCTCGCACAGAGAACTGAAGAGCTTATAAGCCCCGGCATAATCGTACTGTTCCAGCAGGCCGATCCCTCTTGCCATGGTGCTGTAGCCCTCGGTGGTTGCAGGCGGCTTAGTGCAACCCCACCCACCTGCCAGGATAAGGACCAGCAGGAGCCATCCCGCCTGTGCCCGGCAGAGGCCGAAACCGGGCGTGGAACCGGCAGATTCCGTAAAAGGGCAGTCAGAAGTACTCATTTTTCGCTACCTTGAAGAAAGACTTTGCCGACATTCAAGCTTGATTCTACAATTCCTCAAACCGGGTAAAGCAGGGATTTTCCTGCTGACGGTTTGAAAATGGACAGCCTGCATTACAGTTCCTGATTGATTCCGAGGCAATACTGTACCCTTATTGCCTGGATACCTCAGCAGGAACCAATCGTCTGAAATAAAAAGGTCATCGAACGACAATGGAATTCATGGAGTCTCATCGTGGTGCAATCTGAGGAACCGGAAGAAAAAGACCAACTCGGACAGGACCCACCGGACCAACCCTCCCCCCTCGAGGAAGAGACCCCCGGCAGCTCTTTCCCCAAGGCGTCCGAAACCCGGGACTCATCAGCAGCCACTGAGCAGCCCCTGGAAACCGAACCTTCTGAAATCCCCAAAGAGCTGCACTCCTTCTACGAAGAGGGGCTTTTCCAAAAATGCACCATCTGCGACAAGGACCTCGAGCACCTCGGCCTCTATGAAGTTCAGAAGGTCTACCGGGATAAAGAGGTCATCTTCGAGACAGCCATCTGCCAGGCCTGCGGAGAAGACCTCTCCAAGGAGATGTCGATCGAATCGATGGATGCGATGAAGGGCTTCATGCTCTGCAACTTCAAGCCCACCGAAGAACCCGATCATTGCCATTTCTGCGGAATCCCCAGGGCGATCTTTGAAAACTACACGGTCATTGGCGCCTGCCGCGAGCTTTCCCTCCTCCTGCCGCTGATCATCATGTGCGAAAAATGCAGCGAACACCTGCAGGGGGAGCTGTCGGAGAAAACCCGCGAGGTCCAGGGCGATTTCATCCGCGATCACTTCCCCGGCGTTCCAGCGGACCTTGACCTCAGCCCCTCGGTGGGCACCCTCTTCTGAGCCCGCCGACTTTGATCGCATTGCGAGGTTAAGGCCTGCGGAAATTGGATTTTTTCCCGGCCTTGCGTTATCTTGCGCCCCACGTAGAAACGTCGCGGAAGAGAAGAAAACATGCTCGCCTTACTGGAACCGACAGAAATTCTCCAATGGCTTGATGACTTTCAGTACCTGGCCATGTTCGGCGTGCTGTTTCTCTGCGGGATCGGCCTCCCCATTCCCGAAGAGGTCACCCTGATCAGCAGCGGGGTGATCGTCTATTTCAACCCGGATGCCAATTTCTGGATCGCCTCGGTGGTCTGCGTTACTGCCATCCTCATCGGTGATTCGATCATCTTTTTCACCGGCAGGAAGCTGGGACGGAGCTTCCCTGACAGCTGGTTCATTCGCGCGATCAACAATAAAAAGGTCCACCGCCAGTTCGAAAAGCATGGCACCAAGGCCGTCTTCTTCGCCCGCTTCCTCGCCGGGGTGCGCATCGGGGTCTACGCCTACGCCGGACAGCACGGAATGCGCTGGCCGAAATTCATTTTTCTCGACCTCCTGGGAGCTCTCATCTCCGGGCCGACCTCGATTTTCGTGGGCATGTGGGCGACGGAGAAACTGGTTAAAGGTGACGGCGAGGACAAGAGCAAGGAGGCCGCCCTTGAAAAAGCCATAGAGCTTTTTCAAGAATACGACCACATCGTGCTGTTCGTGATCGCCGGGCTGGCCACCATCATTGTCGCTTACGCAATCTACAAGATCCGGCGTTACCGCAAAGAGATCAAGCGCGCCCTCGAGGAGAAAAGAGAAGCTGCGGAAGCGAAGAAAACCGCTGACCCGCCTGGAGGAGATGCTGGGCCACCCGTGGAGAGCGGCGGGAAAAACGACGCCTGACGGATTAAAAAACCAGGATCTCAGCCAAGCGTAAAGCCGGGGGCTACCCTGGCGAGATAATCCAGGCTCCTCTGGATTCCATCCTCGGGATCCTCCAGCGGTTCGTACTCGATGAGGTAGACGCCCTCGAACTTCATCTGCTCGAAAACAGCGCCGTAATCGAGGTCGTCGTCGCCGATGGCGCAGGCGACCCAGCCGCCCCCTCGCCGATGCCAGTCTTTCAGATGACAGTAGTTGATGCGCTCGTTTAGAAGATCGAGGCAATAGCGGTGGTCACCGGGAGAAACCGCCCGGATATTCCCCGGGTCGTAATTAAAACCCACCCTCCCGGGAAGCTCTTGCAGCAGGCGCGCGAGACACTCCCGGTCGGTGGTGATGCTGTTGATATGAACCGCGCTGCCGTCATCCTGGAATTCCAGGGCTCCGTGCGTCTCGATAGCGATCTCGAGGCCCAGCTCGAGGCACAGGCCTTCGCAGCGCTCAAAAGCGGCGATGGTCCGGCTCCAGGTCTCTTCGGTCAACTCAGCAGCCGGCGTAAAACCTGCAAAAAGCCGTACATGGGTGGCACCGCAGGCGTGGGCGGAACGGATCTGCCCGGCCACCTTTTCAACCATCGCCTCGTGTTCGACTGCGTCGGGAAGCGTAAAGTCATTTTCGAGACAGCAGAACGGCGTGCAGATGCCGTAGCGCTCACCCATTTCTCTGAACTCCGTGACCTCCGCCTCCGAGGGCTCTTCGGGAAGCCTTCCGAGCTGTCCGCCACCGATGCCGAATTCAAGAAATTTGAAGCCGAATGCATCAGATGTTCTGAAATGCTCTTCCATGGGCACATTTCTAAAACCCCATTCACCGCAACCGACAATCATGCTGAAGATTCCTTCCATCAAGAGTGGTCAAACCAGGAGCCGGGACTTCGCCAGCCGGCTCCCAGGAGTTACGACAGGATAGCACTGCTATCGCTCATCTCAAAAAATCGAAAACGGCGCTACGTGGAGAAATATCTACCGCTTTGTCGGATTGTGTCAGATGGAGGATATCCGGCTTGTAGGTCCATCTGTACACCCCTATAAAAACCTTTTCGGGGCGATGACTCTGGCGTTTTGAATCGGGGACCAACGGGTATTGGCGACTCCTTGAAAACCATCGCCGGGGCGAAGGCCCGGCTACTGGAAACATCCCCTGTAGAACTCATTTTTAAAACATGAACCGCAACAGCACTCACACAACCCTGGCCCTTTCCGTGATCTTCTCGATTGCATCGTTTGCCGGCACCCTGCCTGCTGAAGAACAGCCGGGTAACGCAGGCGCTGGTACCTCATTCGGATTCGGCGGGTTTGAGATTTTCAAGGTGGAAGGCAGCGCCCTGGGACTCACCGTTACCGACCTCGATGGTGACGGACGCAAGGATCTTGTCGTCGCCAACAATACCGAGGGGACCATCCGGCTGCTCTACCAGGGTGGAGAAAAGAAAAAGAACACCGGGAAAAAACAACCCCGCAATACGGTTGGCTCGGACTCCCGGTTCCGGGTCGAAAAGTTTTACACCGACAAGCAGGTCAGCTCCCTGGCCGTAGACGACTTCAACGGCGATGGTAAACCTGACCTGGCCTATTACGGCGACCCTCCGGAACTGGAGGTCGTCTACCAGGGAAAGTCCTGGGAGGCCGGGAAAAAAAAATACCCCATCAGGGATGGCCTCAAGTCCCCCTATGCCCTGCAGACTGCTGACCTGAACTCCGATGGCCGGATGGATCTCGTCCTGCTGGGAAGCCAGAAGACCTACCTTCTCTACCAGCAGAAAACCGGGGGGCTCGCCCAGCCGGTGGTTTTGCTGAATGCCCGGGAAGGAATCACCGCCCTCGAGCCCCGTGACATCAACGGCGATGGAAAGGTCGACCTTGTCTACTTTAATCCCTCCTCGCAGGAGCCGGTGATGACCCGCCTCCAGAGCGA
>JAYGDV010000201.1:0-9764 GCA_046582735.1 Planctomycetota bacterium | reverse complement strand
CTGAAAAGCCCGCTCGATTCTGTAATGGCGGCATAGGAGTAATCGATGCTCTGTGACACCGGGAACACGAGGAGCTCGAGATAACGAATGACATAGCGACTCGCATTGTAGATCACCGCCAATCCCCCTCCACCGGCCTCTGAAGCCACCAGCCCGGGAGTTGACAGGGTGATCGCGATTAAGGTCAGCGCGACCAGCCAGAGAAGGGCGTGAAAGGCCAGACGGCGCCCACCCAGTACCGGGCGGCGAACAAGGTCAACCAGCAGGAGCACAGCAGGAAGTGTAACCACCATCTCCTTGGCCAACAGGCCGGCGGCAAGAAGAACAGGCCCCAGCAACAGCGTGCCCCAGCCCGGCTGCTGCGCCCTCGGGGTCCTCAGGTAGAGCACCAGGCAGCCGAGAAAAAAGAAGGTCGAGAGCACATCTCTTCGAGATGAGATGTAGGTGACCGCCTCGGTCTGCACCGGGTGCAAAGCGAAGAGAAGGGCCGTAATAAGGCCACCTGCATCGCTGCCAAGCAGGCGCCTGCCGAGCAGGAAAACCAGCACAGCGTTGAGAGCATGCCAGAAGATATTCTGCAGGTGAAAAAAGAAAGGAGGAGGAGGGTCTTCGCCCGGATTGAAATCCTTCTCGCTGAAGAAAACCGTCGAGAGGTAATAGTCGAGGCGGTAGGACAGGAAGCGCAGCGGCCTGTAATTGGCGCGCAGCTCATCCCCGGACCATTGCCGCGAGGTCACATCGAAAGTCTCGGCGATCTCACCAAGGACTCCGGGCCCGCCGGCTCCAAGCTCCGTGTTATCCCGGACCAGCTTCACATCGTCGAAAACATAGGGAGAATCGAGGACTCCCATGTAGGGAAGGACCGCCACCAGTCCCACCACGAACAGAAAGACCCCGAGGCGCCGATGTTCGCCGGGAAGATCGGGATCAATCGATTCCTTCCAGGGTGTCTTTTCCACGCTGAACCAGCTCATGCTGCCTGCCCCTCCGTTCCCGCCTCGAGAAGGAAAACGTGTGCCAGGGAGAAGAGGCCCGGCATCAGCGCCAGCAGTGGACGCAGAAGCCAGCGCACAACGGGCATCCTCGGAGGCACGATGGAATCATCGAAACGTCCCAGGACCTTCAGCCCCGCATCCCTGAAAAGTCGCAGCGCAGACGGCCTGTCAAAATGGTGCAAATGCGGATCGCCTTCTCCCCCCCGCTGCGGGCGGCCGAAAAGTTTCAGCAGCCTGCTGAGGAGGTGATTTTCATTCGGCAGGGAGACCACCAGGCTGCCGCCAGGCGCAGCCGTCGCGCTCATCCCCTTCAGCACAGGCAGCGGCTCCTTCAAATGCTCCAGGACCTCGAGTGCGACCAGCACATCGGAACCTTTTCCCGGGGGCGAACCTTCCTGCTCAGCCTGTTCTATATCCCGGCACCTGACCTCCAGGCCCAGCTCCCGGGCCCGGTCAACCGCTTCCGGGGAGACATCGCATCCCTCTACAGCGAAACCCGCATCCCTGAACACCTCGAGCGCCCATCCCGGACCGCAGCCAATCTCATAGAGGCTGGGAGTTCCCCCGGCTGCAGGATCCGCAGGCCTCATTCCCACCTTCTCGAGCAGGCGCAGAGCGAGAAATGCACGGGAGCGACTCCGGGCTCTGGTGCGAACCTCGTCGCGTTCTCTCCAGTAACGGTCGTAGCGGCTTGCTGAATCCATCAAGCGGCCTTCTCCCCCCCTCCAAGCCGTTCGGCCAGGCGGGAGCTTATCCTTGCGGCGCAACTGCGCGCACTGAAATCAAAATTTTTCCCCGGGATGGCCTTCCGCATACGGGCAAGCTCCGCAGGTGAGCCGAGTAAATCGACGAGCTTGGCCGCCAGCAGGCCAGGTTGCCCCGGGTTTACCAGCTCACCCGTTGTGCCGGGTTCTATCAGTTCAGGGATACCTCCCACCCGGGTGGCCAGCACAGGAGTTCCACAGCAGAGGGCCTCCATAACCACCAGCGGCGTACCCTCTGAATGCGAAGGGAGAACCAGGAGATCTGCAGCACGGTACCATCGAGCAAGATCTTCCTGGGAAAGAGTTCCGAGCAGGCTGCAGCCCTCGACACTGGAAATTTCAGCTTCGAGCGATCCACTGCCGGCAAAAAAGAGCCTGAAATCAACTCCCTGCTCAAGAACCTGCTCGCGGGCCTCCAGCAAATCCCTGATCCCCTTTGCCTCAGAGAGGTCCCCGGCAAAGAGAACAGCCATTCCCTCCCCAAGATCGAGACCTGCCCGCTCCACCTGCCTGTCACCCGGCTGAAATTGCCCTCCTACCCCCATGGGAACAACCTCTGTCCTGGGGGCAACTCCGGGGTAGTAGCTCTCGACCAGGTCGCGGAGATCTTCGCTCACCACAAAGACTCCTCTCGCCTTACGGAGTGCGAGACCGGCGACCTGCCGAAGACCTGCGGAGCCTGCCGCATAACGGTTCAGATCCGAACCATGCGCAAAAAGAAAAACCGGCCTCTCGAGTATAAAAGATGACAGCCAGGCAATCGGGCCGCAGGGAAGCACCCAATGGCATAACACGGCATCGTAATCACCCCGGCGAGCCACCCGCAGAACCTCCCAGAGGCCGGAGAGCACATAGCAAATCAGTGTAAAAAGCCGCGGGCCGGGCCCTTCCTGCAATCTTTTCCCACCGGCTGGATAGAGGAAGCGCCGAACCTCGATTCCGGAACGAACCTCACGCAAGGGGTCACTGCGATGAACTCGCGGAGCAACCACGGTCAGCGAAACGTCATCTCCTGAACCTTCGATAAGGGCCCTGTTGAGATTCTCAACGGCAACCGCCCGTCCCGGTTCCGCAGGACTGGGATAGGCCGCCGTCAGGACCAGGAAGCGCAGCTTCATGTATTACCCGGTTCCCCGGCCCCCGTTGCCTCTTCAACACGGTTGTCAGCCGATGTGTATTCAGTCACCACCGGCTCCACTGCTCGTACACTGCGGAAATGGTAGGAGAGCAACTCTCCGAATAACCCCAGGGTAAAGGCCTGGAAGCCGAACACCAGCAAGCCAAGGCCCAGGGCCATGAGGGGATACCTTGAGTCAATATCCCCATGGACCAGGCGAATCGCCGCGATATAAATAGATATGGCGAAACCGACAACGGAACAGATGGTACCGAGCCCGACGAAAAAACGTCTGGGGCGCCCCTCAAAACGCATCAGGAACAGGATTACGAAGAGATCGAGGAGCCCGCGAAAGCCCTTCGTCCTGGTGTATTTCGATTTCCCGTGTTCCCGCGGGCTGTGTTCGATTTCCTGCTCAGAAACCCGGTAGCCCTTCCAATGGGCCTGCAGGGAGAGGAACCGATGGAAGCCGCCGGTCAGAAGAAGATCGTCAAGTACTTCACGACGAAATACCTTCATTCCGCAATTCATGTCGTGCAGGCGCACTCCGCCCAGCCAGCCTGCAAGGGTATTGAAGATCCTGGACCCATAGACCTTGAAGATGTCATCCTTTCTCCTGCGCCTCCAGCCGACCACCAGATCGTAACCCTGTTCAATTTTTTCAACCAGGCGGGGAAGCTGCCCCGGGTCATCCTGGAGATCGCCATCCAGGGTCGCCACCAGGCGCCCGCGTGCCCTCCGGAACCCGACACCAAGGGCCTCGGACTTCCCATGATTGCGATGGAAAGTAATCAGGCGAAGAGCCGGGTCCCCATCGAGCAGATCTGAAATAATCTCACGCGTAGAGTCCCTGCTCCCATCATCGATGAAAATAATCTCACAGTCCTTGCCGAAGGTTTCCCTCACGCCGTCGTAAACCTTCTGCACGGTCTCCCCTTCATCGAAGACGGGTATGACGATACTGAGCTCCGGTGTGGATTGATCAGCCATGACAATCCTCCGGGGTTCCGGGGACGGCTGATTGCAGCTTATGATCCTGCTTCATCTTTCCTCACTCCCCCTTGCGGGCACGGTCAGATCTTGAGCTCAAAATCCTGTTTGAGGTAATCCAGGAAATCCCAGAAATTCTGGACCACCCTGGCCGGCTTTGATTTGCTCTCGACATGATAGTACTTTCCGGCACGCCTCATCCTGACCGCTATCATTCCAATGGAATTAGGCGGATCGATATCGTGCAGGGGATTGTCTCCTACATACATGGTCTCGGCGGGTTTGAGATTCAAGTCACTGCAGGCGCGCTGGTAGAGTTTCGGATTCGGCTTCGAGATCCCGATCTGGTTGCTGATGAAGATCGCGCTGGGTGAGAGGAACTGGGTAATCCGCATTCTCACCAGCTTCTCAGCCTGCTTTACCTCTAGCCCTTCACTGATAACCCCCAGGACGAGCTCGGTGTTCGAGGAAAGCAGCCTGAGGACCTCGATGGCATCCTCATAGGGTGCAAGCCTGCGCGACTTGGTCTCGTGGTAGGCCATCACCCCGGCGGCGACTATGATTGCCGGGTTGATCCCCTTGTAATACCGCCGCGGGGTTCGCAGCAGAAGACGGTCAAAATGGTGTTCGTAGTTCGAGGTGAACTCATGGATCACCTCGTCGAGCTCTTCACGAATCTCTTCCTTGCTGAGATTCAACCCGGCCTCGATCATGGAATCGATCGAAGCTGAACGCGCCAGCTCGGAGAACTCGCTGGTCGAGTAGAGCGTGTCGTCAATATCGAAAAAGATGGCTCTGAGCTTGGGCATAGAAAGCGTTTCCTGGACTTACAATATATCGGAAGAAGCCCCGCAATACCTTAGACACCTCCCCTCCAGGGAGCAACTGTCTGCTTAAAAAGATCTCAAACTGGCGGAAACCCCTCCATAAAAAAACCCGTTGGCAGGGGAATCGCTTCCCCGGCCAACGGGCTACCCCGTGAACGAAAGGATCCGCTTACTGGGGGTTAAACTTCTTTTCTTCCGCTCCGCGCAGGTCAACAATCCGCGCGGTGACAAGAATCACGAGGCTTCGACGCTCCTCGAGCGTAGCCTTTCTCCGCACAAGATTTTTCAACAGCGGAATCTTACCCAGCAGAGGCAGGTAGGACTCGTACTTGGCAGAGTTGAGACTCCTGAAACCTCCAAGCAGGACCGTCCCGCCGTTGGGGACCGTCACAGAGGTAAAGGACTGCTGGAGGGAAATCTCCGGGATGCCAATCGGCACCTGGGTCGCGACGTTGGTGAAGCTACCGAGGCTGATCTGGACGGTGGAGATAACTCCCCCGATCAGGGTCGCCAGCGTCGGACGCACATCCAGGGTGATGTACTTCTTATCGTGAGAGATGGTGGGGTCAACATCGAGGATGACTCCCTCCTGGAAGGTCTGCACGACAGGGTCAGCAACCTCGATGATCGCGAAACCCGTCCCACCACTGACCAGCTCGTAGTCGGAGATATAGGCGCGCTGGGTAACCACCGAAACGTATACCCGCTCATTGTTATGGGCGGTCACGATCGGAGCAGTCAGCTCGCGCACATTCTGCTGTTCCTGGACAGCGCGAATAATCACATTGACCTGGAAAGGCTCAATCCATGTGGCCTGGAAGGTAGCGCCACCGATTCCGCCGGCCGCGTTGATTCTTTCACCATTGATAACACCGGTGAAACCATCAACGATATGCTGAACCCGGCCGGCCCAGCGCTTGAGGCCCTGGACAAGGAATACATCGTCGGGAACGCCATCGGGCCCCTCGACAATACCTATGTCGTTTCCGCCAGTAACACCATTGAGGACCTGGCCATGGGGAGTTCCCAGGTTGGTAACCTGGCCGAGCTGGCGCGAGTCCACACCGATGTCCTCAAGGAAATCGTCGTGGATATCAATGAACCGCGCTTCGATCACAACATAGAGATCGGAGTCTTCACGCAGGTTCTCGAGAACGTCGAGTACCTTGCCGTGCAGACCGCGGGTCGCGTTGACCAGGAGCTGTCCTCGCTGGTGATCCATGCTGTTGACCTCGCCATCCCATACGTCATCACCACCCGTACTCTCCATGATGAGCTCGATGAGACCCTCGGGATCGAGTTCCTCTTCTTCCTCGAAGCTGTCATCAGTGAATTCGATCGGGGCGCCATCCTGGTCCTCGGTGGAGGACTTGAGACGAATCTCGGGAGCAGCGAAATCCCTGATCTTCATGAGCAGGTCCGACACATTGTAGACCTCGAACTCTGTCGGTTCGCTGGCCTCATCAGCGCTGGTGATCACAAGCGTGTTCTCCTGGAACGTCAGGCCGAGCTCCTTGGAGGAAAGGATGAGCTTCAAAGCGCTCATCGCAGTCAACTGGGTGACCGCCTGGCTGACCTGGAGAGACTCATCATCAGGGTCTACCTGCGGATCGATGAGAATGTTGATACCGACCACGGTACGGAAATGATCAACCACGTCACGCAGAGGAGAATCCTCGAAGATCACATCGATCTTCGTCGTTTCCAGCGCGGTCTTGATCTTTTTGATCGGCTCGGGATCTTCGATACGGCGGGGCTGCATGCGCTTCTGGCGCAACCTGACCCGGTGCCAGTAATCATCCTCAGGGAAGACGAAGATCCTGTCGTAGGGAGTCGTCGCCTCGACGAAGTTCTCATCGAGGACCTTGCGGGCCTCAATGCGGTCCTGGATGACCTTCAACTCACGCTCCTTGAGGAGACGTTCGTTGGCACTCCTGACCCAGAAAGAGGCGACCTTGTTCTCAGGCTCCTGTTTGAGAATAGTTTCACAGATCTCAACAACCTTGCGGTACTCACCCTGGCGAAGAGCCTGAAGTGCCTTGCGGAGAAGATCCTGTACCTGCACTTTCCTGCGGGAACGCTCCTCGTCGAGCTCCTTGCTGGCAATGGCACTTGCCTGGTTTACCTGGTCGTCCTGCCTGGCGCGCTCGACCTGTCGCTTGTCTTTCCTGATGGTGTCAAGAAGGTGGCGAACCTGCTTGCGCAGCGCTTCACCCGCATGCTCGGGATCGAGAGCGATATTGTCAGCGGCGAGGGAAGCATACCTCAGGGCATCCTCAACCTTTCGCTCTGCAAGAGCTTTGCGCGCCTTGTCCATGCTGAGATTGATCTCGGCCAGGTACTGGGCCTTGCGTACTTTTTCCCGCCCAAAGAGATCCAAGGCAAGCGACTCCGCCTCTCCGGGCCTCTCGTTGAGCATGAAACGGGCCTTGTCGAGTTTCTTCTGGTACTCGGCATTCGCCTGGGTTTTGAGCGCCTCGCGATAGTACTCGGCAGCCTCTACATAACGGCCGCGCGCCATCGCCTCATCACCTCTGCGGGCGTGATATTTTGCGGCAGCCGTTCGGCCTTCATTGGACCTACGGAGTTCTTCGAGAACCTGCTTCGCTGACAATTCCCCGGTAGCGGGCTTGGCAATCTCGGGCTCTGCAGGCTTCTCCTCGGCAGGCTTGGCAATCTCGGGCTCTGCAGGCTTCTCCTCAGCGGGCTTGGCCACCTCGGGCTCTGCAGGCTTCTCCTCGGCGGGCTTGGCCACCTCGGGCTCTGCAGGCTTCTCCTCGGCTGGCTTGGCCACCTCGGGCTCTGCAGGCTTCTCTTCGGCGGGCTTGGCCACCTCGGGCTCTGCAGGCTTCTCTTCGGCGGGCTTGGCTACCTCGGGCTCTGCAGGCTTCTCCTGCGCCGGCTTGGCAGGAACGGCATCAGGGTCATCGAGATCATCGAGATCGAGCTCGTCTTTTTCCTGTACCGGGGCAGCCTCAGAAGCTACTTCTTCAGTCGGCTTGGACTTTTCGGCAGCCGCATCGATCTCCTCGAGCGATTCGAGATTACCGAGATCTAGTTCATCTTTTTCCTGGCCCTCGACTACAGCCCCTCCACCGCTGTCGGCAGCTGCACCGGTATCGGCAACAGCGACCAGATCCCCATCACTCGAAGAACCTTTATCGGACCCGTCCGGGGAAAATGTCTTGTTCCAGCCTTCCTCAATATCACCAGGCCCCCCACAGGCTGGCAATAAAAGGACGCCAAAGCAGACCACGGCGCTCATGAGAGCTAACCGGCTCAATCGCTTTCGCATTAGATTCAATCTCCTTATGTTCATTCCTCGTTTACTTTCAAAAAACCCGTTTCCGTCAGAACCCAGCCGGAAACAGGATGGTTATCTAATCGATCGGAATCTCCTTGGCGGCAATCGTTACATTGCTGATGCGCAGCCGTGTACAGATATCGACAATATTCGTAACCATCTGCATCGGAACATCATCTTCGACATTGATGGTTACCGGAATGCCTTTACCGGAATCCTTCGATTTATACATGTTTGCGCGTGCCTGGAGGTAAGTTTCGATCTCAACAAAGTTCGGTACCCAGTAACTGGGCCAGTCTTTATTTTCACCATACTTGGCCCGGCCACCCGCATAGGGAACAAAGCCCTGGGCGTTTTCGATCCCCGGAGCGTCAACTTCCTGGAAAGTGTAATCCTGGCCGGAGGTGGCTCCCGCCGAAGGCCGGTAATTAATCGTCTGGCACTGAACCCGCGAGTAACCGTCTGCTTCCGTAGTCGCCTGCCAGCCCAGGAAAAAGATGACCTCGTCCGGCTCAATCTTTGCAAAAGAAGCCTGGAGGCCCCTGTCCTTGGGAAGATAGGAAGAGAGCTGTCCCTCAAGCGAGATAAATTTAGCCGAGAGCAGGAAAAAGATCAGCAACTGGAACACGATGTCGATCATCGGCGTCATGTTCATTTCAGCTTCTTCAATGACTCGCTTATTCTGTTTAATTCTCATAGTTTAGTTAAGCTTTCAGTAGCCAATTTCAGTTTGTAGATACCAGCCTTCTGACACTGTTCAAAAATAGTGCGCAGATACTCCGATTTAACGCTCCTGTCGTAGCGAATCAGGATCTCCAGTTTGGAAAGCTTGACGCCGTTGGGCCCCGGCTCCCAGTCACGTCCACGCCCCTCAGGGCTGGCGTCATAGTCAGCCTCGGCTTTGAGCATCTGCAGCAACTGCTTCGTATCTAACACCTTGCCTTTGAATACGATCTCACCCAGGCGCTGGTCACGCTCTGCATCCCTGTTTTTCCTGACATTCAGGATCAACATGGTATCGCCAGTGTCTCTTTCTTCGTCCTGCTTACCCTCGCGAGAGAACGGCAGCACGACATCCTCGATGTTAACCGTGATCTGGGTCGTGAGAATGAAGAACATAATGAGGAGGAAGACGCAGTCGATCATCGGCATCATATCCATCTTAGTTTCGAAATTATCGTCCGAACGTTTTCTCTTTTTCATGACCAGTTCTCTTGAATAAGCAAAAGGTCTCTTAGCAAACTATCCTTTTTCGCTCAGCCTTTATCATTCGGGCTTGAAACGAGACATCAGTTCTTCACACGAAGCTCCTACTTCATTCACAACCTGGATAACCTTGTTGCGGAAGTAGACATAGATAGCCGTCAGGGGAATCGCGACACAGAGCCCGAGGAACGTCGTTCCAAGAGCGATTGAGATACCATCGGCCAGCTCAGTCGGGCTGGGCTGGACCTTCGAATTGGCGATCTTGTTGAACGTTACGATCATACCGTAAACCGTTCCAAGCAGTCCCATCATGGGAGACAGGTTGGCGATCAGCGAAAGATAGCCCACCTTCTGGTGCAGCTTGGTCGATTCCATCTCGAGGACTTCAACCATCCTCTCCGCCATGGGTTCATAGCCTTCCTCTATTTTCGACAAAGCGCCGGAAACCACCTGGGAAAGCATACTCGGGGTCGCCTCGCAGAGGTGATAGGCCTCCTCGTATTCCTCGTCTTCAAAGAGCTGCTCGACATGGCCGAGTACCTCAGGCGGAACAAGGACATC
>JAYGDV010000090.1:0-3488 GCA_046582735.1 Planctomycetota bacterium | reverse complement strand
CTCTTCGCCTACGATGTCGACCAATGCGCCTCCCTCGGCACGAAGCTCGATGAGCTGGGACTCGAGAGAACTGCGGTTACCGTACGAAATGAGGAAGACAACCCGATCAGCCCGGATGCTACAGTAAGAGCTGCAGGTGTCGATCTCAACAAGCAGGCACTTGACTGCTGCCAGGCTCTCGGTGCCGACTTCCTCTGCGGGCCTTTTCACTCTGCGCTCGGCGTCTTCAGCGGAGCAGGCCCCACAGTCGACGAGCTGGCCTGGGGAGCCGACAGCATGCGCGCCGTTGCCGAGCATGCCGCCACCTGTGGTGTGACCCTGGCGGTTGAGTACCTCAACCGGTTCGAATGCTACTTCATCAACACAGCAGCTGACACCGCCCGCTTCATCGAGACCGTCGATCATCCTAACTGCAAGATGATGTACGACACCTTCCACGCCAATATCGAGGAGAAGGGCGTCGCCGAGGCGATCCGTACCTGCAGCGAGCACACCGTCCACGTTCATATCTCAGAAAACGACCGCTCGACGCCCGGCAGCGGCAATGTCGACTGGAACACCACCTTCGACACCCTCAAGGAAACCGGCTACGAGGGGTGGATGATGGTCGAGGCCTTCGGGCTTGCCCTTCCCGAGCTGGCGGCTGCCACCAAGATCTGGCGCCGTATGTATGAGAGCGAAGAGCAGTTGGCGAGGGATTCCCTGGCGTTCATGAAGTCCGAGTGGGCAAAGCGAGACAGCGTAACCGGCAAAGAAGAGGCCTGAGATGGGGCAGCCCGCAAGGAACCGAACACCGCTGAGTGCCTTCGCAGGCTTCCTCGCCGCCCTGCTGGTTGCCACGGCCGCAGCGGGAGCTGACCGCCCGAACATCCTCATCATCCTTGCCGATGATCTCGGCTACGGCGACCTGTCGAGCTATGGCGGCAAAGATATCCGAACCCCGAACGTAGATGGAATCGGCGCCCGGGGGATGAGCTTCGACAACTTCTACGCCAACTGCCCGGTCTGCTCGCCGACCCGGGCCTCGCTGCTGAGCGGACGGTATCCTGCGATGGCCGGAGTTCCCGGGGTGATCCGGACCCATGCAACCAACAACTGGGGGTACCTGCGCCAGGATGCGAAACTCCTGCCTGTGTTGCTCAAAAAAGCCGGCTACCACAACGCCCTCGTCGGCAAGTGGCACCTCGGTCTCAAAGAGGAAAATCATCCCCTGTCGCGGGGCTTCGATTTCTTCCACGGTTTCCTTGGCGACATGATGGACGACTACTACAAACATCGCCGCCACAACATCAACTACATGCGCAAGGGACGCGAAACCATCGACCCCAGGGGGCATGCCACCGATCTCTTCTCCGACTGGGCAGTCGATTACATTCGCTCCAGGAAAGAAAAGAAGGAACCCTTCTGCCTCTATCTCGCCTACAACGCCCCCCACACCCCGATCCAGCCTCCGAAAGAATGGGTCGAGAAAATCACCAAGAGACAACCCGGGATCAGTGGCAAGCGAGCAAAACTGGTCGCGCTCATCGAGCACATGGACCACGGCATCGGCAAGGTATTAGGTGCTCTCGAAAAAACCGGGCAGGCAGAAAACACCCTGGTGATCTTCACCTCCGACAACGGAGGACAGGTCAATGTAGGCGCCAACAATGGCCCGCTCAAGGCCGGCAAGGGAACCGTCTACGAAGGCGGCATCAAGGTGCCCGCGCTGGCTTCCTGGCCTGGACGAATCGCTCCCGGCAGCAGCTGTAAGAGAATCTCCCTGACCATGGACATCCTCCCCACTCTTCTCGAGGCCCTCTCGGTTACCTCCGATGAGCCCTTCGATGGAGTGAGCTTTCTCAGCGAGCTGAGAGGAAAAAAACGAGCCGAAGCCCGGCGAGAGATCTACTTCATTCGCAGGGAGGGAGGTACGGCCTACGGCGGCAAGACGATCGAGGCCCTGCGCTGGGGGAATTGGAAGCTCCTGCAGAACAGCCCCTTCCAGCCCCTGGAACTCTACAACCTCGAAGCCGACCCTCTCGAGGCCACGAACCTCGCCGGCAAAGAGCGCGGAGTATTCAGAGATCTCTCAGCACGCCTTCGCCGTGAGCTCCAGCGCTACGGTGCGGTTCCCTGGCAGAAGCCCTGATCCTTCCGGGCCAACTCGAAGACCGACAGGTAGAGCCTGGGACAGTATTCTGCTGTCTCGATACCTCCGTGATGTTCCCGAGCCAGATATCGCCATTTTCGGCCTTAAAACGTCATTTACAGGATGCGAATTCAATAAATGGCCCGAAATAGGCCTCCAAAATGCTAGAAATGTTGCTATCCCGTGAAAAAGATGCTTATTTTCTGTCTAAAACTAGGCTTTTTAAGTAAGTGAATCTTGAACAAGGCCAGAATAGACGATAAATTCGTATCTTCCGTAGTTTCCCCTGCAAAAAGACTGCAGGGAGTTCAGAAACCATTAAAAGGCTCCTTGAAGCGGCTTTAATCCATGGAAACCCCCACCAGGGGGTAGAAACAAGATGCCCACAGGCGCGGACATTATTATCGAATCCTTCCGCAGGGAAGAAGTGGAGTATGTCTTCGGACTCCCAGGCGGCGCAGTAATGCCGATCTTTGATTCCATCCTGGACTCGAAGATCGAACTGATCCTGACTCGTCACGAGCAGGGCGCCACACACATGGCCGATGGATACGCCCGTACCACGGGAAAAACCGGTGTAGTCCTGGTCACCAGCGGACCGGGTGCCACCAATACCGTGACCGGCCTGCTGACGGCCCATATGGACTCCGCCCCCATGGTGGTGGTTTCGGGCCAGCAGATCACTCCCATGCTCGGCAAGGATGCCTTCCAGGAGGCTGACATTTTCGGGATAACGATCCCCGTCGTTACACACTCCTACCTGGTAAAAGAGGTCAATGACATCCCGCGGGTAATGAAGGAAGCCTTTTTCATCGCCGCAAGCGGCCGCCCGGGTCCCGTTCTTGTCGACGTCCCCAAGGATGTAGCCTCTGCTGAATGCAGCGCGAGCTTCCCTGAGGATCTCGAGGAGCATCTTCCCGGCTACAATTATCCCCAGATGTGCGACATGGACAGCGTCTACGCCTGTGCCGACCTGCTCCATGCATCGAAACGCCCACTGCTCTATGTCGGACAGGGAGCGAGAATTTCCGGGGCGGCAGAGCTGGTCAGGGAGCTTGCGGAAAAACTCCAGGCCCCCGTCACCACGACCCTCCTCGGCAAGGGCGCCTTCCCCGAAACCAACGATCTCTCCGTCGGGATGCTCGGGATGCACGGAACGGCCTATGCCAATAAGACCGTTGTCGACTGTGACCTCATCATGGCCATCGGCGCGAGGTGGGATGACCGGATCACCGGCAAGCTGAGCGAGTTCTGCCGCGATGCAAAGAAGATCCACCTCGACATCGATCCGGCCGAGCACGGCAAGATCGTCCAGCCGGATGTCTCCCTTGTCGGTGATGCAAAGCTGGTTCTCGAG
>JAYGDV010000170.1:0-1737 GCA_046582735.1 Planctomycetota bacterium | reverse complement strand
AGATGCGCTGGGGAGCATCCGATGAGGACATGAAGTTCCGCGCCGCCCCGCAGGGAATCAAGTTTGCCCTCGGTGAGAACGTCAAGCAGAGCAATTGGGGTGACAAATTCACCACCCGCTACCCGCAGACCCGCATGGGTGTCGAGCAGATCTTCCGCGACGAGTTCCAGAGCGCCCGCGAGTACCGCAAGCGCTGGAGCGAATGGAATGCGAAACGCTCCGGGCTACCGCCGCGGCGCGATCTCGAGCTCGACGCCATCGTCGAGATCCTCCAGGGGCGGCGGCTGGTGCACTGCCACAGCTACCGCCAGGACGAGATCCTCGCCCTCATCCGGGTGCTTGACGACTTCGGCATCCGGATCGCCACCTTCCAGCACATCCTCGAGGGCTATAAGGTCGCCGATGCCATGGCGAAACACGGGGCCATGGGCTCGGCCTTCGCCGACTGGTGGGCCTATAAGTTCGAGGTCTACGATGCGATCCCCTACAACGGCGCCCTCATGCACCAGGCCGGGGTTGTCGTCTCGTTCAACTCCGATGACGCCGAGCTCGGGCGCCGCCTGAACCACGAGGCCGCCAAGGCGACCAAGTACGGCGGCGTTCCGCAGGCCGAGGCGCTCAAGTTCGTGACGCTGAATCCCGCCCGGCAGCTTCGAATCGACAACCGTGTCGGCGCCATCCGCAAGGGGCTCGATGCGGACCTGGTCATCTGGTCAGGGCACCCCCTGTCGATCATGAGCCGCTGCGAGCAGACCTGGATCGATGGCCGGCGCTACTTCGACATCGAGGAAGACAGGAAGGCGCGCAGGCAGGTCGATGAGCGCCGCGCAGCGCTCATCCAGAAGGTGCTCGCCTCAGAAGAGAAGATGCTGGCTCCCGGAAAAAAGACCCCCGAGGCCGCCGATCTGTGGCCGAGCGAAGATATTTTCTGCACCCATTCTCACGATGAGGAGGACCGATGAGAAATCCCGCAGTCCCCCTGCTCCTCCTCCTTGCAACCCTTGCGCCTGTGTGCGGCCTTCGCTCATCCGATGAGCTCCCCGGCGCACCGCAGAAGACGCCCATCCTCCTTGAGGGCGCCACGATCCACCCGGTCAGCTCCGAGTCCTTCACCGGCTCCCTGCTCTTTGACAAGGGCATAATTGTGGCGGCAGGAAAGGAGGTCAAGGCGCCTGAGGGAACGAAGAAGATCGATGCCCGCGGTAAACATGTATTCCCCGGCTTCTTTGACGCCTGGTCGCAAATCGGCCTGACCGAGATCAACGCCGTGCGGGCATCGAGAGACCTGAGCGAATCGGGAAGAATCAACCCGAACGTCAAGGCCCTCGTAGCCGTCAACCCGGACAGCGAGTTGATCCCCGTAGCGCGCGCCAACGGAATCCTCCTGGTCCTGACCTCGCCCTCAGGCGGCCTGGTCTCAGGCCTGGCCTCAACCATCCAGCTCGACGGCTGGACCGGGGAAGACATGACCCTCTCGGCGCAGGGCGGCCTCTATGTCAACTGGCCGGCAGTAGCTCCAGCCAGCACCTGGCTGGCGAAGGGAGCTGCCCGGAAACAAATGCAAAACCGCGAGAAGAACCTCCGGGAACTGACCCGCCTGTTTGAATCGGCAAGAGCCTATGCAACTGCCCGCAGCGCACGAGGGGTTGACCAGCCGGTAGATGCACGCCTCGAGGCCATGCTGCCCGTGCTTCGCGGGGAGATCCCCGTAATCGCCCGGGCCGAAACGATCCAGAC
>JAYGDV010000499.1:0-17177 GCA_046582735.1 Planctomycetota bacterium | reverse complement strand
ACGGGGATGAACATTCATCCCGCAAGGAGGATCCCGGCATGAGTGCCAAGAAAATTTCATTTGACCAGGAAGCCCGCGAAGCGATTCGCAGGGGCGTCCAGAAGCTGGCTCGGGCCGTGAAGGTCACGCTCGGTCCCCGTGGTCGCAACGTCATTCTCGAAAAGAGTTTCGGCGCGCCGACCGTTACCAAGGATGGAGTCACCGTCGCCAAGGAAATCGAGCTCGAGGACTCCTACGAGAACATGGGCGCCCAGATGGTCAAGGAGGTTGCCTCCAAGACCAGCGACAACGCCGGTGATGGAACGACGACTGCGACCGTGTTGGCTGAGGCGATCTACGATGAGGGCCTCAAGAACGTCACCGCCGGTGCGAACCCCATCGCTTTGCAGCGCGGAATCAACAAGGCTGTTAAGACCCTGGTCGCGAACATCCTGGAGAACGCCAGGGAGATCAAGGAGACCTCCGAGATCGCCCAGGTTGGCAGCATCGCCGCGAACAACGATGCCGAGATCGGCACGATGATCGCCTCGGCTATGGAAAAGGTCGGTAAGGATGGCGTGATTACGGTTGAGGAAGGCCAGAGCCTCGAGACTACCGTCTCTCTGCACGAGGGAATGCAGTTCGATAAGGGCTACCTCTCCCCGCACTTCGTCACCAGTGCCGAAGATATGACCTGTGAGCTCGAGGATCCGTTCATTCTTATCCACGAGAAGAAGCTCAGCTCGATCAAGGACATCGTTCCGCTGCTGGAGAAGGTGGCGCAGGCTGGTAAGCCCGTCGTCATCATTGCCGAGGACGTCGAGGGCGAGGCCCTGGCGACCCTGGTCATCAACAAGCTGCGCGGAACCTTCTCCTGCTGCGCCGTCAAGGCGCCCGGTTTTGGTGACCGCCGCAAGGCCATGCTCGAAGATCTCGCCACCCTCACCGGTGGCAGGGCCATCTTTGAGGATCTCGGGATTGATCTCAGTAATATTCAGGTCACCGAGCTCGGCCGCGCAAAGAAGGTCGTCATCGAGAAGGACCAGTGCACGATCATCGAAGGCGGCGGTACTCAAAAAGCCATCAAGGGTCGTATTGCCCAGATCAAGAAAGAGCTCGAAAACTCTTCCTCCGACTACGACAAGGAGAAGCTCCAGGAGCGCCTTGCGAAGCTCGTCGGTGGTGTCGCCCAGATCAACGTCGGGGCGGCCACCGAGATCGAGATGAAGGAAAAGAAAGCCCGTGTCGAAGATGCGCTTCACGCCGTACGTGCGGCGACCGAGGACGGAATCGTTCCCGGTGGTGGAGTCGCCCTGCTGCGTGCTGCCAGTGCTCTCGACGAGCTCGATATCGATGGTGATACCGAGGAGGCTATAGGCGTCGATATCGTGCGTCGGGCCATCGAGGCTCCCATTCGTCAGATTGCCGAGAACGCAGGGCTTGACGGCGCCGTGATTGCCGAACAGGTGAAATCGGCCAAGGGCAACTTGGGCTTCAATGCCCTCACCGGTGAGCATGTTGACATGGTCGAGGCGGGCATCATCGATCCGGCCAAGGTGACACGCTCGGCGCTCGAGAATGCCGCCAGTATTGCCGGCCTGCTCCTTACCACCGAGGCGATCATCAGCGAGATCCCCCAGGCGGATAAGGAAGGCGCTCCTCCCGGAGGTGGTGGAATGGGCGGCGGTATGTACTGATCCGTTCGATCGCGCAGGGCCGACGAGGTGTCGGTGTTGCGCTGTCCAGGTGATAAAAACCGGGTTCGCCTCTTCGAGGAAGCGAGCCCGGTTTTTTTATTTTCCAGCAGGGAGAGGCCGTGCCGCTTAGCAGGGCGTTTGCCGCTTGTCTTCTTACCAGCCATCGAATTTAATCGACTTTTGGCTCCCCCGGAGGCTTGTCTCGAAATATGCGTCTCATCGGCAATAAAACCAAACTCCTTGGCGAGATAGAAGGCCTGCTTCTCGACCAGGGTATCGAGGGGGGAACCCTCATCGATATTTTTGCCGGAAGCTGCAGCGTGGCGAAGCATTTCAAACGCCGGGGTTACCGGGTGGTGGCCAATGACCTCCTGCCGGTGTGTTACGCCCAGGCGGTCGCTTCCGTTGAGGTCAGCCACCCGCCTGCCTACAGGAAATTCACCAGCCGCTATCGCGATGTGCTGGAGTCTGCGGACTTTCGAGAGTTGATGTATTCCCAGGCAGATATCCTGGAGAGTATTGCCGATGCGAAAGCTCCCGGCAGCTCACGGAAGATGGCGCCCCTGGTGCGGGCCGTTGGCTACCTGAACCACTGCGTCGAGCCTGTGGAGGGCCTGGTCTTCCGTAATTATTGTCCGGGGGGAGATGCCGGCCGGGGTTATTTTACCGATTCCAACGGGCGGCGTATTGATGGGATCCTCGGTTTCCTGCGCGATGGTTACCGGGAAGGGTTTCTTGCCAGGGGAGAGTTATACCTCCTGCTCGGTGCCCTGCTGGATGCCGCCGACAGGGTGGCGAACATAACCGGGACCTATGGCGCCTACCTGAAAAGCTGGCAGGCCTCGGCAAAAAAACCGCTTCGACTGGCCTTGCCCGAGGTCATTGAAAGCTCACAGAAGAACAAGGCCTTCAACGAGGATGCCAATACACTTGCCCGCCGGCTGAAGGGGGATGTTCTTTATATTGATCCGCCCTATAACCAGCGCCAGTACGCAGCGAACTACCATGTGCCTGACATCCTGGCGGAGTACCACCTCTGTGACGACCTCGGGGAGCTGGAGGCATCTCTGTACGGAAAGACAGGCCTGCGTCCATATGGGCATCTCAAGTCGGCCTATTGCGTACGTGATGGACGGCGCAGGAAGAGCGCTGGGGCAGGGACTGCCGGTGCCACGGATGTGTTCTCGGCCCTGCTTGACCTGGTGATGTCGACAAAGGCCCGCAGCCTCGTGGTCAGCTACAATGAGGAGGGGCTGCTGACCCGGGATGAGATCGGGGTCATCCTTGCCCGGTTCAACGGGACGCGTTCCTATGATTTCGACAACAACTTCCGGGAAATCAAATACAAGCGCTTTCGAAGCGATCGTGACCGGCAGGAAAACGGGGCGGCTGCGGGAAGAAACTACAAGGTTATCGAGGGAAGGGAAAAAGATGAGATCGGGGAGTGGCTCTTCTTCGCCGGCAAGGAGACTGCGAGGGTTTCTTCATGACCACAGGAAAATTTTCTCGAGTCTGCTGCCTCGCCAACACGGATGCGCCCGATTGTGCTGCGAGTCTGCAGAGGCTCGAAGAGCAATTCACCGGGGCCGGCTACGAGCTCGTTGCTGAGCCCGGTACGGTGGAAGATGGCGCCCAGCTCCTGGTGGTTCTCGGGGGAGATGGTTTCCTGATGGAGTGCCTCCACCGGTATGATTTTCCTCCCCAGCCTATCTTCGGAGTCAATTTCGGAACCGTCGGTTTTCACATGAATCCGCAGGCCTGTCTAGATGATGCGGTCGAGCTTCTTTCTCAGGGCGATTACGTGGCTGATGAGTACCCGGCGCTGGAGGTCAGGGTTCTCTGCGAGGATGGCAGTGAGCAGGAGCTGCTTGCCTTCAACGATGTACTCCTGGAGAGGCAGACTCGCCAGAGCGTTCGCCTCAGGGTCTTCCTCGATGGGGTCCTCTTCAACAAGTTCGCCGGGGATGGTTTCGTTGTGGGTACTGCCGCCGGGTCTACGGCCTACAACCTCGCGGCTGGAGGACCTGCCGTTCACCCTGATCTTCCGGCAATGGTGGTTACCCCGCTCTATCCCCACCAGGCAGTGCCCTTCAACTCCGTCAGGTTTTCCCTCGCTGTCCCTCTCGACCGTTCTCTTCTTTTCAAGGCAGAGGACCTGCCCAAGCGCGGCATGCGCCTGGTGGCCGACGGGAGGCCTCTCGATGGCGCTGCGGAGGTGGAGGTCCTGGATTCCGGTAGGCGCATCACGCTGCTGCGACTCGAGAACAACGGATTTGCCGAGGTTCTTTCACGAAAGATCATTGGTGGGTGAGGCACTCCTGCTTTTGCAGGCAGCCGGGTGGAAGGCCACGGCCGGAAGATTGCCCACTGCCGCTTCGGGGGTGGTAGGATGAATTACATGGCCAGGGAAGATGGAAAATCCGATGAGCCTCTCCTGGAGGTTCTCTCAGGACTCAGTAGCGGAGCCTCAAACCGCAGTGTCTTTGCGGAGATCCTCGACTCGGTGCTCGCTGCAACCGAGGCTGAGCGGGCCTTCCTGTTCCTGCTTGTGAATCCCGGGGGGTTTCATGTTCCGGCTGCTCGCAACAGGGACCGGGAAGACATCGACAACCCCCTGAGGAGAATGAGCCATTTTGCCATCAGCAGGATGCTGGGTGCCGGTGGTCCGTGGGCTGTCGATGATGCCAGGACCGACAGGCGCTTCCGCACCGAGGATTCCAGGGAGGGGTTGAAATCACCCGTGTCGATCCGGATCTGCCCGTTGTTTTCAGGCGAGCAGGTTATCGGCGGGATCTATATTGACCACAGGTTCATTACCCTTGATGAGCCCGAAACCGGTAAGGACCCCCTGGTCCATTGGGCGGCGCTCGGCAGTGTGGCTGCTGCGTTTTACTCTCAAGCCGATGATCTGCGTCGTCTTCGAAACCAGAGGGCGAACTCTCCTGCAGGTGCTGCAGGACCTTTCCCGGTTGCGTCCACGGAAAAACCTGAGGTTGCCCACAGGAGGATTTTCGCAGAAGCCCTGGAAGAGTTTTACGGATTGAACTCCGCCAACCCCGATATGCTGGACCTCTTTGATACAGTTCGCAATGTCAGCGATTCGTCGATTCCTGTCATGATCTGGGGAGAGTCCGGTACCGGGAAAACTCTTTTTGCCAAGGCAATTCACCAGGCTTCAGTGCGGGCTGAAGAGCCCTTCATCACGCTCAGCTGCGGCACGATTCCTGATTCTCTCATTGAGAGCGAATTAATGGGGCATGAGAAGGGAGCCTTTACCGGAGCGGATTCAGAGCGGGCCGGGCTTCTCTCCCAGGCCGATGGGGGTACCTTCTTCATCGATAATATCGAGGATATGAGCCTGGATATGCAGACCAGGTTGCTGCGCGTCCTGGAGGATGGCAGGGTGCGGCCGCTGGGCGGGAAGAAAACCCTGGTGGTGGACATAAGGCTGATAGGCGCTTCGAGTGTCGAGCTCGAACGCAGGGTCACCACCGGAGAGTTCAGGCAGGACCTTTATTACAGGATGAAGGGGCTTTCGCTGGGGCTCCCTCCTCTTAGAGAGCGCTGGGAGGATATTCCTGTATTGGCGGAGATCCTGTTCAGTCGCCACTCAGGAGATGCCCGGGCCCCGGTATTTGCCGAGGGAGTTGCCGAGCAGCTGGCCAGGCACCACTGGCCCGGCAATGTGCGGGAGCTGGAGAATGAGATGCGCCGCCTGGCTACCCTGGGAGACGGAAACATCTCTCTTGCTGAACTCTCAGCTGACTTGACAGGCCACGGCAATCATGCGCTTTCAGAGAGCGACTCCCGCAATTCTCTTGAGAGAATTATCAACGAGGTTGAGCGTGAGGCCATCGAGTCGGCCCTGAAGCGATTTGGCGGCAACAAGTCTCGCGCTGCCCAGTGGCTGAGCATTACCCGCAAGGCCTTGTACCGCCGCTTGCGCAAATACGGGATCCACGCAGCAGGTTCGGCTAACGGGAAGACGGCTGCGGGCGATTCGCCTGGGGACAACGGGGATTGACAGGATTATTCACCAGCGGGTGAAGTTGAAGCTGCCAGGTCTTCTCCCGTGGCGGCATGTCCGGTATCAGCCGGCTGGTCAAGGGAGGGGGTTGTGCGGCGGGATACGATCCGGGATCTCCTGGGGAGGAAGTAAAAGGAGAAGTTGTCGAAGCCGAGGATGAAGACCCTGCTTTGTCCGGCGGGGAGTGGGTCCTGTTGCATTCCTTGTTTTACCTTGGCTGCTGCTGGGCTGGCTGGAGGAAAGGGAGGGAGGAGCGAGACGGCACGGGGAGAACGGAAGGGTTGTTACTTGGTCGGGTCATTTCGGGTCGCGTTGGTCGGTCGCGCAGGGGGCCGGGCTGAGTTGGGGAGAGCCTGGCTGTGTGAAATGGGGGCTGTTGCCGCCTCGCTCCTCTTTGTTTTATTGGTTCGCTTTCAATAGATGTCTATTCAAGTCCCATGCCGACTGGAGATCATTTCCCCAACTGCTTTAACAGCAAGGGATAACAGCATATCTGTCCGGTACCGAAAGCCGGACAGCGGGTGCGTGAAGCGGTACGGACGCCCAGATCCTGTACGGTTTCAGCCTCAGCGGCGTCTCTTGCGAAACTTCGCCGAATGGCAGCGCTTGCAGTTGTTCTTAGGATGGAAGACGGCCTTTCCCTTGACCTGGGTTCGGCCGTTGTGACAGGCACCACAGGCCTTGCCGGCCATGATGTCCTTCATGGTGAACTTGTTGTTGCCGAGCTTCCGTTCCTTCTTGAAGACCTTGTCATTGTGGCAATCGTTGCAGGTTGAGCCGGCATCGATATGCAATTGGTGAGAGAAGAGCGAGTGCTGGAGATTCTGCTTGTTCTTCTTTACCTCGAAGATGATGTCTCCACCGTGTTTTTTCTCCTGGGCTGCGGCGGATTTCACCACGATTGCGGTGGCAAATCCCGGCTTACCATCGTCGATGGTGAGCGTCGAATTGACAAAGAGAACGGCTACAGCGACCAGGATTGCTGTTGGGGCCAGGTATCTGAAGGTTTTCATGTGGTCTCCTGCTTTTTACTTCTCGACCGGAAGTCCCATATTAACTGCTGCAACCGACGGATTCAGCACTTGAGAGGCTTAATTAATTGAATCTTCTGCTGATGAGTTCGCAGAATGTTCTTCCTCTCTCCTCAAAGTTACGGAATTGGTCATAGCTGGGGCAGGCCGGAGAGAGGAGAACACGGTCGCCAGGTCTCGCCAGCCGGGTTGCTTCCTCCACAGCAGCTTCGAGGTCAGGGGCATGGGTGGTGGCGGGGCAGTCCTCCTTCAGCTCCAGCAGCGCGGCCTCTATTTCCGAGGCCGTCTCTCCGATCAGCACCACGTGCCTGGCTTTACCGGCGGCAACCTCTGCCAGGTCGCTGAAGCCGCAGCCCTTGCTGCTGCCCCCGCAGATGAGGATCACGTCCGGCCCCAGGCTCTCCAGGGCCGCGATGGTTGATTCCTGGGTGGTGGCGATTGAATCGTTGAAATACTCCACTCCTTCGTGCGTTCCCAGTGACTGCAGCCGGTGCTCGACCCCGGTGAAGGAGCGGACCGCTGCGAGGATCTCAGCCGGGTTGATTCCCATCCCGATCGCCGCCGCAGCAGCGGTGGCAGCATTGAGGAGGTTGAAGTCCCCGCGGATCTGCAGATCCTCCCGGCAAAAGAGCAGCTTCTCCTCTCCATCGGTGAGACCTCTCACACTGCCGTCTTCGTGATCAACCGCGATTCCCAGCTCGCCTTCAATACCAGCCGCTATGGCCGCTATTTTCCTGGGGGTTTCTTTCGCCCAGTCGGCGAGGGTTGAGTCAAAGAGATTGAGGACAGCAAGGCCCGCAGGGAGCGCAGGGGCCAGGATCTCCCGTTTGGCTGCGAGGTAATTTTCGTAGGTTTTGTGCCAGTCGAGGTGGTTCTCAGACAGGTTGGTGATGAGCGAAATCTCCGGGCGCCTTTCGAGGCAGGAGAGATCGGCAAGCTGGAAGCTCGAGAGCTCGAGGACAACCCAATCATCCTCCAGGATGTTTTCTACTTCCGGAAGCAGGGAGCGGCCGATGTTGCCGCCGAGGAGCAGCTGCGGCCAGCGCTGGCGCGCCATCGCCGCCACCAGGCTGGCGGTCGTCGTCTTGCCGTTTGAACCGGTGACGGCACAGATCTTTCCCCGGCAGTATTTGAAGAACAGGTTCATCTCGGTTTCAAGGGGGACCCCGGCGTCGAGGCACATCCGTACCAGGGGGATGTCCCGTTGCACCGCGGGATTGAGCACGATGAGGTCGGCTCCAAGGAGGTCTTCTTCCCTGTGCTCTCCCAGGACCCAGCGGATGTCGAGCCCGTCGAGGGCAGCGACCTGTTCCTCCAGCTCTTCAGCTGTCTTGAGGTCGGTGACGGTCAGCCGCGCCTCGAGTGAGTGCAGGAACTGGGTAACACCCGCTCCTCCCCCGAAGGCCCCCAGGCCGACGACGGTGACCTGCTTGTCCCTGTACCACTTCAGGGGGTGGATGGTCGTTGAGAACATCGAATACGGGGGGAGGGCCCCGGTTTCCCGGTGGAGCCGGATTCCCCTTCTCTTTCACCTGGTCTGTTTATTTCCGGGTCCCTGACGGGTCTCGGCTTTTACCCTGGCATCGAGATCTTTGCGCAGGGCCTCGTCGATCTTTCCGGTTTTCTCAAGCGTTGCCTCTACCCGGTGTACGTCACGGATGGGAAAAATCGGAAGAAGAAACTCCACGACCAGGTCCACCGGGAAGTACGCGTACCAGGGGGCCGAGGCATCGTGGATGATACGCATCGATCGATGGTCGGGGAGGCGGAGTACGATCTCGAATTCGCCGTAAAAATTAAAAGGGTGTTCGAGGGGAGTTTTACCGGCGGCTTCCCCGTTGATGTGCACGGAAGCGCCAGGAGGCGCAGATTCAATCTGCAGGATGCGCTGAACACACCCCGTTGAGGCCAGGCAGGTCAGGATGACAGTGATTCCTGTGGTTAATCGGTACATACCGCGGGGATTATAGTTAAAAACTAGAGGACTATGGAAGGGATTCGCCCGGGAGAACATACCCCCGGCAGGGGGCAGGTTTTTGTCTGCAGCATTGACACCGGTGCGCTGGAAGGCTACACATTTTATTCATGTCGTCAAAACCGTGGTATCGCGAAGGTTTGAGCTTTTCCTGTACACGTTGCGGAGACTGCTGTACGGGTACTCCCGGATACGTATGGGTTGAACGGGAAGAAATTGAGGAGCTTGCGAAGTTCCTCGGACTCTCGCCCGAAAAATTCGGTGAGCGCTACCTGCGCAAGGTGGGCCGGCGCTATTCCCTGGTGGAGAAACCCGGCGGTGACTGTGTTTTTTTCGACAGTGGCTGTACGGTTTACCCGGCCCGGCCTGTTCAATGCAGGACCTTCCCCTTCTGGAGAAGCCATCTCAAGAGCCAGAGAGCCTGGGACGAGATCGCCGGGGAATGCCCCGGAATCGGGCAGGGTAAATTCTATGCGGCCGCGGATATAGAGATTATCAGGCGAGGCAAGGCAGACACCCTGCCGGGGGAGTGAACAATTGGCAGTTAACCTGCGGATGACCAGGAGGGCAGGAGGGGACGGGGTCATTCTGATCGTGTTCCTGCTGGCCTGTTCCTCCAGGGACAAGCCTCCTGAGGTGAACAGGGTCCTGGTGGAAGAAATGGAGAAGCTCGAGTGGAGCTCTCCGCCGGGCTGGGATGGAGCTGCCGCCCTCGGGCTTGTCTCGGTGGCCATCGGGGATGCCAGCGTCGAGGTCCGAAAGAGGGCGGCGGGTTTTCTCGCCAGGAAGCGTCCGGGCGGGGGGGATTCTCTCCTGCTGGAGAGGCTCGCTGTGGAGAAGGACTCCCTTGTTCGAAGAGAGCTCGTCTCTGCACTCAGTGGGTTTTCAACGGCGCTTGCCCGGGGAGAGCTCCGGAGAATCGCTGCCGGGGATGAAGACCCCGGGCTGAGGGCACTTGCCATCGGAAGGCTGGGGGCCCGGGAAGCCGACCGGGATGTTCTTCGAAAAGCCCTGTCTTCTCCCGATGTAGCCGAGCGTCTCGGCGCCGGCCTTGCGCTGGTGCGTCACCCCCTGCAGCTGCAGGCAGGGGCCGTGGCCCGGGCCCTGCAACAGGAGCAGGATGAGCGGGTACGGTGGGTCCTTGCCGAGGCTCTCGGTCTCTGTACCAGGGGAGCAGAGGAAGATCTTTCGGGGAAGTTCTGCTCCCTGCTGCTGGATGAGAACTTCCTGGTTTCGATGGCGGCGGCGAGGGTGCTCGCCGGTCTTGTGGATCCCGAATGTATCGAGGCGCTGCTGGAGCTGGTGAGTTCAGGGAAGAGGGACTGGCTTGGCCGCCTCGGGGGCGCATTGGCCATCGAGGCCTGGTTAGAGCGGGAGGAAGGAGGACTTCCCGATGCTTCGCAGCGTGCCCGGCTGGAGGTTGTAGTTCTGCAGAAGGCAGCTGAGGTGATTGCCGGGGAAATTCCGCAGGTCGCTCTGCGGCGTGCGTGGTTGCGGAGCCTTCTTCTTTGCCGGTCCCCGGCGGCCGGGGAGTTCAGGCGCAGGGCCCGCGAAGCTGTCCGCCCGGGACTTGGCGGGCTTTCGGTGGGCGTGAAGAAAAGAAAACCGGAAGACTCCCTCACAGGCCCCAGGGCGGCACTTCTCGATGCCCTGGTGGAAAAACCCCTGGAGCGTTCCCGCCCACCTTATGACTGGTACTCTCCCTACGGGCTTGCCAGGGTAAGACCTCCGAGACTCATTCTATCTACCGGAGAGGGAAGGAAGATCACCCTGGAAATGTACCTTTCTGAAGCGCCGAACCATGTATCGGCTGTCCTGCACCTGGTAGAACGTGGCGCCTACGCCGGAGTGGAGCTCCGGAGGCTTGAAGACCCTGTCGGCGTGCTCCTCGATCTCCCGGTTCCCCCTGGGGGTGGAGCCGCAGGTTGTGCGCTTGAGCGGGAACTGTCGCAAAGGCGAATCCTGCGCGGAACCATTATCGTCCATCCCCTGCATCGGGGTGGTGGACGCCTGTTTATTGCCGGAAGACCCCTCCCAGAGTGGGAAGGCAGGGTTTCTGTGCTTGGAAGAATAGTGCTCGGACAGAGAACCCTGGCAGGTTTTGAGGACGGAAGGAAAATCGATCTTATTGCCCCCTGATTCGTTTCCAGGTTTGCGTGGGGGCGAGGTGTAATGGGTTGTAGAATAATGAGCAGGGAATGCCACTCGGTGTGTGAAACCAGCAGGTGAGTGATGTCGCGAGCGATTCCTTTTGACCATCCTATCCGCGAGCTCTTCGGCAGGGCCGTCAGTGCAGCCTTCCGCCGTCGTGGGGACCTCTATTCCCCTGACATCGAGAAGCATATCTCCGAGGAGATGCTCCCCGGCTTTGTCCACATGGACCAGCTCTACCGGCTGCGGAGCCTGCAGGGCAAACGGCTCCAGGATCTGCCGGGTATGCTCGATTGCGCTTCAGGCAAGGAGGGGCCCGAGAGGAATTTCGAGGTCAACCTCTACATCGGAGACTTTGTTCTTTTCATGTGCGGCTTCTTTCCTTCTCTCGTTCGAACCGAGAGTCGCCGTTTCCCCCTGTCGATGGTTGCGAAGGTGGGCGGGGTGGTCGTCAGCTTTTCCGAGCCGATGGAATATTACGTGGCGGAGGGGCGCAATGCCTACCAGCGAGCTGCCAGGACGGCCGAGGTCTTCAATTTCTCCTCCCGGGAAACCTGCCGCAGGCTTGGCGAGAGGCTGGAGGATTACCTGAAGCTTCTGCGGCTGGTCAAAAAGTACCTCGAGGAGAATTCCGGCCCACGGGGCATGGGCAGGATTATCGCCTGAACGGGGTATACGACCGGAACTTGCCTTTTGCGGTGCTTAGAGAGCCCCTGGAGGCCTTTCCGGGCCTGTTGCCGGGGTTCCTAGCGGGGTTCTCGGTCCCGCCGCAGTATCACAGGCAAGTTTTTCCCCTGCAGGACCGATGAAAGGTTTAGAGGTCCCGTTTCGGAGGAAAAGGACAATGTCTGAAAAGATCAATACAGCCCCAAACCGGGGGCTGCTGGCGCTGGTAGTTTTTTTCTGTTTACTCCTTTCTGCTTGTGAGTCGATTGTCGATGAACGTGAGCAGTACTCTCTTTCGGAGGAGACGACGCATTCGTATCTCGACAGCCGTCTCGACTTCCTCAAGGCGAGGGTCAAGGAATATCCCAAGCGGGATGACTACCACTACAAGATCGCCAGTGTGTATTTTGAAAAAGGCGACTTCTACCGGGCCGTGCGAAGCCTGGAGGAAGCGATCGAGCTGCGTCCGGACATTCCGAAGTACCGTTACCACCTCGGCCGTGTTTTTCTCCAGATGGGAGAGGTAGACAATGCCGTGACGAGTTTTCGCAAGGCTGCGGAGCTGACCGAGGACCAGCGATACAGTGGTATTAACGCAGGCCTGGGTTATGCGCTGGCTCTGAAGAAGGATCTTCCCGGCGCAGAGGCGGCATTCAAAAAAGCTCTTCAAGCTGACCCCGAGAATTCCGAGACCTATTATTTCCTCGGCGCGATCTGCGATCTGCAGGGCAGGAAGGAAGAGGCTGTAAAGCACTTCCGCGATTATCTTGCGCGCGGCGGAACCCAGTACAGGTCCAATGCCCTCTTCTTCCTGGAAAAGCTCGGTATCGAGGTCGATACGAAAACTTCCGCTCCAGACGGGGAATAAGCCTCCCTCTTTCAAAGAGGCTGCTGTTGAGGAGCCTTCCTCGCATCGAGGCAGCAATTGGTTTCTTCCCGGCACCTTCCTGTGCTACTCTCCCGGTGGCTGTTTTGCCTTTGAGGAAAGTCTCGAACGAGGACCGGGCGGGCCGGCCTTTAGCCGGAGCCCGCTGCTTGCCTGGATGCTGGAAGTTACGATTAACGGTGAGATCCATTCCTTTGCCAATGGTACAACCATAGGGCAGATGCTCGAGACGCTCGAGCTGCCTGGCGAGGGAGTAGCTGTGGAGGTTAACCGCAGTATCGTTCCAAAGCGTTCACACGGGGAAGCTCTTCTCGGCGATGGAGACGAGGTGGAGATAGTGACTTTTGTCGGTGGAGGTTGATATCCATGTCACAAGGTATTGAAACCCGGGATATAGAGCCCCAGGAGGCGCCTGCAGAGCCCCGGGATGATGCTCTCGTGGTGGGCGGGCATCGCTTTTCATCGCGCCTGCTCGTTGGTACGGGCAAGTACTCGAGCAATGAAGAGATGAACGAGTGCCTGGAAGCTTCAGGCTGCGAGGTGGTCACCGTTGCGGTTCGCCGGGCCCATCTTGACGATCCCGGTAAGAGCCTTGCAAACCACCTCGATCGCGGGAAATACACCCTGCTGCCCAATACGGCCGGCTGCTACACAGCGGAGGATGCCTGCCGTTATGCGCGCCTGGGGCGGGAACTGCTGGAGACTGATCTCGTCAAGCTCGAGGTGCTTGGTGACGAAAAAACACTTCTTCCCGATCCGACAGCTACGCTCGAGGCTACCGCTACCCTGGTTGCCGAGGGGTTCACTGTTCTTACCTATACCTCTGATGATCCGATCCTGGCCCGCCATCTTGCGGAGGCCGGAGCCGCCAGTGTCATGCCTGCGGGTTCGCCGATAGGTTCGGGACAGGGGATTCTCAATCCCAACAATATCCGTATCATTCTCGAGACGATCGACACGCCGGTTATTGTCGATGCCGGAGTTGGAACGGCTTCGGATGTGGCAATCGCAATGGAGCTCGGGGTCGAAGGCGTCCTGCTCAACAGTGGGATCGCGCTGGCCCGTGAGCCGGTACGCATGGCCCGGGCGATGAAGAACGCCCTCGATGCCGGACGCGAAGCCTACCTTGCCGGGCGCATCGAGCGGAAGCTCTACGCCAATGCATCTAGCCCGGTCGAAGGTATGGTGGGCGGTACGGAACAAAACTGAAGCGTGGGGCGCCATGGAAGGGACTCAGATAGAGATAGAGGTTCTTCTTTCCCTGGTATGTGCCGCGGTTCTTTCCATCCTCGGCATAGTGTTTCTGCAGCACATCTCGGGAACCCGTTTCCGTGCTGCGGCGCCTACCGAGCCCCCCCTCTGGAGCGGGTGGATGGTGTTGCTGGCATTGGTGGGCTACCAGTTCCTGATAGGTTTTTTTCTCGGTTTCTTTGAAGCTATTCGGCTTTCTTTGGAGGCGGGAGATTTGGCCAAGGGAGGTCAGGGAGGGGATCCTGAGAAGCCCTTATTAATCAATGCTGAAGGTCTTTCCGTCGCTATGCTGGCTGCCGGTGGGGCGGTAACTCTTTTTATTCTTTATGATGTTGTTCTCAGGCTTCGCCAGCCGCTTGCCACGCTGGGAATCTGCAGGGCGCCCCTGGCGAACCTGCTTCCGGTCATTCTTTTCTCCCTGTTTATTATCGCTCCCATCCTTTTGTGCGCACTCGCCTGGGCTCTCTTCCTGCAATGGTTCGGTTATGAACCCGAGCGCCAGTTGCTTGTGGAGCAGTTCTCGAGGTTATTGGGGGAGGGTAATTACCCCGAGCTCGCCCTGATGACGTTCAATGCCGTTGTGCTGGCTCCACTCTGGGAGGAACTGATCTTCAGGGGGCTTTTCTTCGGACTGTTGAAGAGCCGCTGGGGCACCCTGGTAGCCCTTGTGGTAACAAGCCTGGTATTTGCCGGCTATCACTTCAGTCTTACGGCTTTCCTGCCGCTATTTTGTGTCAGCATGGCCCTCGGCTATGTCTACAGCCAGACCCGCAGCATCTACTTCGCAATTCTTACCCACGCCATTTTCAATGGAATGAACCTGCTGCTCCAGGTACTCCTCAGCTGATTTCTGAGCAATTCCTGAGCAATTCCTGAGCCTGGTATTCCGGTAACTCTCCGAAGACTTGGGCAGATTGCAAGAAATTGCGTTTTTGGTAAGATGTAGGTGGGGCAGGTTCATTTTATTCATGGGAGCGGCAGGCGTATGCTCGACATTGGTCTCGAGGTTAAGATCCTGCGTGAGAGGATCCAGATGTCGGCCAAGGATCTGGCCGAGAAGATCGGGCTTTCACAGTCGCAGATGTCGCGGCTGGAGAAGGGGCAGCGCCGTATCGACACCCGGGTCCTCGCCCGTATTGCAGATGCTCTCGGCGTGGAGCCCTCCTATTTCTTTCGCGGAGGGGAGGCTCCCGCCGGCGGGGTTATTGAGCCGAGGCTTCCCGGGTCCCTGGGTAAGGAGATTCGCGCCCAGCGCAGAAAACGCCATCTTTCAGTAGAGGATGTCGCCCTGAAGCTCGGCGTCCAGAAATACCAGGTTCGGGATATCGAGGAAGGAAAAAGAGAGCTCGAGCCGGGGTTGGCGGAGAAGATCGCCCGGCTCCTGAAATTGCCGGCCAACCACTTCCTGGCCTTCCAGGAGGGGCGCATCCAGGCGCTCGAGGCGCAGCTGGCGCGGCTTACCCAGGCCCTCGCCGAGGTCCAGCGCGGACAGAATTCCGCGGACGGGGAGGAAGCACGAAAGGGTATCCCCATTCTCGGCAGCGTTGCCGATGGCTATCCGGATAATTTTGACGAAGACGGGAAGCCTGTGGGGGAGCCCGAAGAGTTCATCTTCCTGCCATCGGTGCAGGACGGAGAGGCCTTCGGTGTTCACGTGGTTGGCGACAGCATGGAGGCGCCTGTCAGGCCCAGCTTTGCAGAGGGGGACCTGGTGGTTTTTTCCGATGCTGCCCTGCACAGCAGGGATTTTGCCCTGGTCAGGCGTCACTCTTCGGTTGAGGGGGAGGTCACCTTTCGCCAGGTCTTTTTCGACCCCAGCGGCAAGGTGCGCCTGCAGCCGCTCAACCTGAACTACACCGCCGAGGTCTACCCGAAGAAGCAGGTCCTGGGAATGTGGAAGCTGGCGGCCCACCTGGCCTCGTTCTAGGATCCGGTTCTGAACGCAGCCGGGTGAGCCTGGTGCTTTTCCGCAGCCTAGAGGCCGATCCCTTCCTGCTGGCGCTCGAAGCGGTAGTAGACCTCGAGGGTCATGGCTCCCAGCGCTGTGGAATAAACCCGGCCGCCTGAGATTCCCCATTCGCCGATGGGGTCCCAGCTGCCATCCACCTCCGCTGAATCGTCCTTGTGCTCAGCTCTCTGGGTTTCGATCAGGGCTTGCTGCATCTTGCGGTTCCAGGCCTCCCAGGGTTTTCCTCCAAACTGGAACATGGCGTAGGTGCCGTAGTACCAGGAGTAGAGGTTGATGGTGGAGAGCGAGCGGCCTTTCTGTTCGCGCCACATGGGTGACTTCTGCGAGAGTAAATCGACACCTGAGCGGATGGCCGGTTTTCTGCGGCTCTCACCGGCAAAGAGCCGGCAGAGGACCCCCACCGCTGTCATGCAGGAGAGCTCTTTGGAGAAGGGATAGGGATCCGGATGCCCCTGTGCGAGCCGGGAGCCTTCATCTCCGGGAACGTTGTAGCCGGTCTTGCCGTTGGAGGCGGTGGCGTAATTGAGCCATTTGAGGGCGCCCCTGAAGGATTCCTGGAAGTTCTCCCCGGGCAGTCCGAGTCGGCACTGCTTGGCGGTTTTCAGGGCCAGGACCATCCACCCCGTCACCGATGTGTCGTTGTCGCCGGGCTTGATCCCGTACCTCCAGCCCCTTCCATCGTTCTGTGCGCGAAGACAGAGCCTGGTGGCTTCCCTGACTGATTTCTTCAACTTGAAGTCATTGGACATCAGCAGCAGCTCCGCCATCGCCATGGTGGCGATAGCATGGCTGTAGATCCACTGTTCGGAGTTGCCACCGCCGTAGCGCCCATCCCTGGCCGGGTCGCCGGTGTCCAGGATCTGTTGTTTGCGCAGGTACCGGGAGGCTTTTTTCAGGCAATCGATGAAGTGCGGGTGCTCACCGCTCATGTGAGTGTGTCCGTAGCCGGTGAAGGCGAGAATAGCGAGGGCGGTGACCCCGATATCATTCTCCCGCCAGCCGATGTCGCTGGGGTAGCGTTCGGGATTCCTGTTGGTGCTCGGGCCGCGCCTCTCCCTGACAGTGGGGTCGTTGAAGCCGGCGGCCTTCCACCCGCCATCTGCATCCGGGTGGCGGTAGAGCCACTGCAGCGCAGCGAGAACAGCCTCTTCACTTTCGCGAGTTCTTCCCGGTGTGTCGGGATGTCTGCGCAATTCGTCGCGGAAGCCATAGCTACTGGAGCCGCCGGGACCCGCCCCGATGGCGTCCGGTATGGAATCCCGTTTCAGGTTTTTGTTGGAGAGACTGTCAAGGTCGCTGCCCTTGGGAATATCGGTGATAACGTCCGGGATCTCCCGTTGGACCACCGGGTGCTCGACGATTTTCGGGTTGAGGATTTTCGGAATCCTTTTCATATCCCGTTTCTTCTTCGGATCGTACTTCTTCACCTTTTTCGGCGGCTTGGTGACGAGCTGGAAGTCGTCGCGTTTCGTGGTGTCCTTCTGGCTGAAGATCAGGCCGCCTATAAGGAGAATCACGAAGATATGGAGTATCGCCGATACGGTC
>JAYGDV010000489.1:0-5244 GCA_046582735.1 Planctomycetota bacterium | reverse complement strand
AGAAAGCGCGGTAACTTCAAGAAGGCCTACGAAACCCTGCGCGATGCCCAGGACATCCTCGGCAAAATGCCCTCGACCGACGAGGTTCGCAAGATGAGATCCCGGGTGGCCACCCAGATGCTCGACGTGAGCAAGTCACTCGGTTTCTTCGACTTCTGATTCGAGCAACCAGTCCCCGGACTCGACTTCCAGCCCCCGTTGTTCGGCTTCGGGACGAATGAAATAACACTGCGCCTCTGCCTCGCTGCCATCTGCGTAACGGACCCTCACCACCACCCGGGTATAGAACACCGGGTGACCCTCGATCCGGTCAAGGATCGCCAGCGCCTGCGGCCAGTCGGTGAAGGAGAGGACCTCCCCGTGTACGAGCGAATCACCGGGAACGATAAAGGGATACTCTCCCCTCGATCCTACCGGCGCAAAATGGTACATACAGGCCCGAATGGTCCCCCTTCTTTCGGACTGGACAAGGTGTTCAACCTGGGGTCGATACCGGCCGCCTGCACGCAGGGTACCGTAAACAAAAACCCTCTCGGGGGCGTTCGCAGGAGTTTCTCGAGAACTTTTTTCTTCACATCGCATTGAACGGGTTATCTTACTTCCAATGAGAGACATTGCCGGAAAATCATGCGTTCTTACGGGCGCCTCGCGCGGCATCGGTAAAACCCTTGCCGAGCGGCTCGCGGCCGAGGGCGTTCTTGTCACTGCGGTCGCCAGGGATGCAGGGCTCCTCGAAAAACTCTGCTCCGAAAACGAAGGCATCACCGCCCACCCCTGCGATGTCACCGACGAAGCCGGCGTCAAGAGCCTCACCGCCGACCATATCGAGCGCCATGGAGGGATCGACATCCTGGTCAACAATGCCGGGATCGGCTCTTTCGGGCCCATCGAAGAGGTCGCCTACCAGGACTTCCTCAAAACGATGGAGGTCAACGCCGGGGGAACCTACCTCTTCATGCAGGCAGCCCTGCCCGCCATGAAGAAACAGGGAGACGGAGACATCATCAACATCTCCAGCGTGGTCGGCCTGAAGGGCTATCCCAACCAGGCCGCCTACGGAGCCAGCAAGCACGCCATGATGGGCCTCACCCGCAGTGTCGCCACCGAGGCCGACCCTCACGGAGTGCGCGTCCGCGCCGTCTGCCCCGGAGGGGTCAACACCGACCTCATCCGTATTGCCCGCCCCGACCTCGACCCCTCCACGCTGATCCAGACCGAGGATGTGGCCGAGGCCGTCATTTTCATGCTGAAGATGACAGACACCGGCATCACCGACTTCCTGCCGATTCGCAGGAAAAGCAGCGAGCCGCAACTCTGAAACAGGCTGCTCAGTAGCGGTAGAACGTCGGCTTGTAGGGTCCCTCGACCGGAAGGTGCAGGTATTTCGCCTGTTCCTCCGTAAGCTCTGTAAGCTTGACCCCAAGCTTGCCGAGGTGAAGCCGTGCAACCTCCTCATCGAGCTTCTTCGGCAGCATGTGAACGCCGAGGGGGTAATCATCCGGAGTCTGCCAGATCGCCATCTGGGCCAGCACCTGGTTGGTGAAGGAGTTCGACATGACAAAGGAGGGGTGCCCCGTTGCGCAGCCGAGGTTCACCAGCCGCCCGGAGGCCAGCAGGATCAACCCGCGCCCGTCGGAAAAGACGTAGCGGTCAACCTGCGGCTTGATCTCAACGCGCTCAACATCCCCGTTTTTCTCGAGCCAGTCCACATCGATCTCGGTGTCAAAGTGCCCGATGTTGCAGATGATGGCATCATTCTTCATCTTGAGCATGTGCTCACCGGTGACCACGTCACAGCAGCCGGTGGCGGTGACGAAGATGTCGCCCTTGGCGGCAGCCTCGTCCATGGTGACCACCTCGAAGCCTTCCATCGAGGCCTGCAGGGCACAGATCGGATCGATCTCGGTGATGATGACCCGCGCGCCGAAGCCCTGCATGGACTGGGCACATCCCTTGCCGACATCTCCGTAGCCGCAGACAACGACGACCTTGCCAGAAACCATGATATCTGTAGCCCGCTTGATGCCATCGGCGAGGGACTCCCGGCAGCCGTAGAGATTGTCGAACTTGCTCTTGGTGACGGAGTCGTTGACGTTGATGGCAGGAATCTTCAGCTCCCCGCTCTCGAGCATCTGGTAGAGGCGATGAACGCCGGTGGTGGTCTCCTCGGTCAGTCCGCGGACACCCTCGATGTACTGGGGATACTTCTTGTGAACAAGAATAGTGAGGTCACCGCCATCGTCGAGAATCATGTTGAGCGGCTGTCCGTCAGGGAATACGAGCGTCTGCTCGATGCACCACTCGTACTCGTCCTCGGTCTCTCCCTTCCAGGCGTAGACCGGAACGCCGGTGACGGCAATGGCCGCTGCCGCGTGGTCCTGGGTGCTGTAGATATTGCAGCTCGACCAGGTAACCTCGGCGCCAAGCTCGGTAAGGGTCTCGATGAGAACCGCCGTCTGGATCGTCATGTGCAGGCAGCCGGCAATGCGGGCGCCGGTGAGGGGTTTTTCACTGCCGTACTTCTGGCGCAGGGACATGAGGCCCGGCATCTCACGCTCGGCGAGCTCGATCTCTTTTCTTCCCCATCCAGCCAGCTCTATATCCGCGACCTTACAGGCCGGTTTCTCAGGTGTTGACAAATCTGCAGCTCCTTGTGCGGTGCCTTCCTTTTCGATACTCATAAATCCAGCCCCGTTCCCGGGGGCCTCCTTCAAACCTGTTTTCGATGACCTGCTAATACAAACACTCCAGGGCGCCGCCTGTTACCGGGCAGTTCCCTCTCTGTTTCAATTTCAAATCCCGCCAGCTCCAGCCAACCGCTGAGCTCATTGCGGTCAAAGCCGAGCCAGAGGTCCCCGAGCTTCTCGCGGTGAGATTCGCGTTCATGGGCATCGTAGTCAGCCAGCAGGAAGAGCCCCCCTGGAGCCAGGCCCCGGTGGACCTCCCTGAGGACCTCCAGCGGATTGGCTACATGGTGAAGAACCATGTTGGCGACCATGGCATCGGCCTCTCCATCACCAAGTGGGATATGCTCAAGGCTCCCGAGACGGAATTCCACCTCTGTCGCGCCGGATTCCTCGCTGCGTCTGCGAGCGAGCTCCAGCATCTCGCGAGCCCCATCAATACCGATCACCTGCCGGGCGTTCCTGCCAAGAAGCGGGAGAAGCCTGCCCGTGCCGGTTCCAAGATCGACCACAGTGGACAGCTCCCTGTTTACACTGCAGGCAGAGAGCAGCTCGCCGATCAGCGGATGGTGGTCGGCGGGGCCTTCGATCTCATCGCGTTGTGAGTCTTCTCTTTCGGCCACGGTGCTGAAGAACTGCTCGGCCTGCTTGCGGCGCTGGCGAAGGCAGGAGCGAATTCCCCTGTCATCGGCAGCTGTGAACTGCAGCGGGTCCGCCGAAAGCTCATCGGCGAAGCTTGGAAGAAAACCGGTCTCTGATTCACTCTCCCAGAGTCTTGTCAGCCCGTAGTAAACCCAGGTTCCCTGGCGCCGGGCGCGAACAAGACCCGCATCGGAGAGAATCCTCAGATGCCGCGATACCCGGCTCTGTCCCATGGAAAGGACCGCGACGAGCTCATTGACGTTGTAGGACCCTGTCATCAGGATCCTCACGATTCGCAGACGGGTTTCATCGGCCAGCGCTTTGACGGTCAACAGACAGCTTTGCATGCCGAGATACTATATCAAGATATCTTGATATAGTAATAGATTCCGGGGTCAACCTGCGTGGTTTCCAATCCGCACAGGGCATTCACCCGGCCCCCGGGGCCCAAGGGAGTCGTCATCAAGGGCCAGGAGCCTCTCGATGAGCTCCAGGAAAAAATAATCGCCCCACATCACCGCACCTCCAACACCCCAACCGCGTGGGCGATGATAGACGCCTCCCAGCAGCAACCCCTCCTCTCCCTCCCGCTTCGGGCCGAGGTATTCATCACTGCTGAGAACTGACCCTGTTTCGATGGCGGCCTGGAGGTACCCCCCTGCCCCTTCAGCCTGGGGATCGAGCTCCGCAAGCAGCATCAGGCCGCAACCCGCGATTGCGGCCGAAGAAGAATCGCGCGGCTCATCCGGAATTCCCGGGGCGCCGTAATCCCAGTACGGCACCCTGTCAGCCGGCGTATTCAACAGGTAGTAGCGTGCACAGCGGTGGGCTGTCTCCAGGAACTCACCGTAACCCGTAGCTCCATAGGCATAGGCGTAGCCGTAGAGAGCCCAGGCGAGACCCCTGGCCCAGCAGGTAAAGGGAGAATAACCCTGCTGCGTCGACAGGCAGCGGAACTCTCCACGCCCCTGCTCGGTATTGAAGATGGCCTCGTGCGCAACACTGCCATCCTCCTCGCCAAGCCCCTCCCCGTCACAGCGGACCAGGTACCGCGCAGAGGTACGGGCGTGCTCGATGGCACGCTCCCCCACCTGCGGGTCGGCACCGTTCGCCGCAGCCCAGAACAGGAGGCGCACATTCATCATGATATCTATGAACAACGACTGGGGGCCGTTGAAGGAATAGATGAACCCCTCGTCGCTGGCGCCGTTCCAGCGTTCACTCTGTACCGTGGCGGCGGTAACCAGGGTGTCAACCAGCTCGGCCCTCGCGGGGTCATCCTCGGCGGCCTGCTCGAGCCAGCGGCCGTAGGAGCTGAGAAAAATAAACCCCAGGTCGTGAACATCGCGATCGAAGCGCCGCGGAAGAAGGGGGCTTGAATGCTCCCGGGCCTTCCCTGCCCAGAAATCATCCTTGAGCAGCTTACTGAGCACCCACATCTGCCCCGCATAGAAGCCCGGGGTCCAGTCGGTCCACATATCAGGCTGGCGGTACCAGGCTCCGCCCTCGGTCCAGATCGGGGCCGGCCTGTCGGCGCCCCAGCTCTCAACGGTACGTCGAAGCGAGGCATCACAGAGACCCAGCACCTCGCCGAGGCGCTGCCGCAATGAAGGGGGGAGTTCCCCTGCTGGTAAATTTTCAGTATTCACGGAACCCATAGTAGTTCACCAACCGCCAAATTCAATCTGAACAGCCTCACCTTCTGCCGACAGTGAAATTGACTTTTTGAGCCCGGCGAACCACGATACATGTATTGCCAGGGGCTGGAAATACCGGTTTCCCTGCCGCTGTTCATTTTTACAGAGAACCACTTCAAACAACACGGGATACAGTAGCCATGAAAAAGCTCTCGCTCGCCAGCGTTCCTCTCCTCGCCGCCACATTGGTCTTCTCCGGCTTTACCGTCTCCGTTTTCAAC
>JAYGDV010000432.1:0-1581 GCA_046582735.1 Planctomycetota bacterium | reverse complement strand
CCCTCGTTACATGGGCCCGTGAGAAATACCTGGTCACCCAGAAACAAAAGGTCTGCGGACTCATCCTGAAGATCGACCCCAACCACGAGATGGCCCGCAGGGAGCTGGGCTACACTGTCTTTGAAAACGAATGGGTTCTCGAAAAAGACCTCCGCAAGAAGCAGCTCGACCTTGGCCTGGTCAAGTACAAGGGAGAATGGGTCAGCAGGAAAGAGCAGTCCCGGCTCATCTTCAAGGAGGAGACTCAACAGATCGCCACCCTCTTCAAGAGTGTCGAGTCGGACAACCATATCGTGGTGGATTACGCCGTGCGCAAGATCATGGCCTATAAGGGAAAACGCCCCTACGAACTCTTTACCCCCTACCTCGAGTCCCCCCACGAGAGTGTGCGCCTCGTAGCTGTAAGCGCGCTCAGCCAGTTCCCCGCAACGGGTAAGGACCGGAAGAAAAAGCCTGCGCGCGAAGCGGTTGAGGCCGCACGGAAGCTCTTCAACCTGGCCCTCGCCGAACCCAGCCCCAAGGTTCTCAAGGTGACGAGCCTCTGCCTGAGAAAATTCCATCCAGAAGAGACCTTCCGCCAGGCGCTGGAGACGCTGGTCAAAGCGGAGGATGCGGGTTCCATCGAGCGAGCCAGGGAAATCGCCACCCAGCTTCTGCTCAAAAAGCGGATCCCCGGCGTCTTTGACCTCCTGGTAACTACAGAAACTGCTGCCAGGAAAGGCGGTATCGGCGAGGTGAAGGAGAACAAGGAAATACTCCAGCTGCTGAGCAGTTCACTGGGAGTCAACCACGGCTACGAACAGGACGACTGGAAGAAATGGTGGAAAGAAAACGAGTGGCGTTTTCGTGATGTCCCCTGAGGCAGAGGCCGGCTGTCCCTCCCCCTGGAATTCAACTGCCTCCAGTCTCAAAACCACGTTAAGGGAGTAAGCATGCTGCTGGTGGGAACAGGTAACCTTCACAAGCTTGAAGAGATAGCAGCTATACTGCAGGATTTCTCAGTGGAGGCCGTCGGACTTGAATACCTGCCCCCTGTTGAAGAGGTCGAGGAGACCGGCTCGACCTTCAGAGAGAATGCAAAACTCAAGGCAGACTACTTCTCCCGGGTTGCCGCGAGTCTCGATCCGCAGAAGCGCCCAAGCTGGGTAATCGCTGATGATTCAGGACTTTGCGTTGATGCTCTCGACGGAGGACCCGGGGTCTATTCCGCCCGCTTTGCGGGAGAAAACTGCAGCTACTCCGACAACAACAGGAAGCTCCTGCAGGCCCTTGAGGGGCTGCCTGACGGGCAGAGAGCCGCCCAGTTCGTCTGCACGATCTGCTGCGTTCCAGTCCTGGATGACCCGGGCCTGGAGCCGCCGACACTCTTTTACTGCGAGGGAACCTGCCCCGGGCAGATCGCAAGTGGTGAGGCGGGGACAGGAGGATTCGGCTACGACCCGGTTTTCGTGGAAGAAAGCACCGGGAAAACCTTCGCTGAGCTGAAGGCGGAAGAGAAAAACCGGTTGAGCCACCGGGGGCAGGCTCTTCGGGATTTCAGGAAGAAATTCGCCGACCTCTGCAAAACGTGAACAGTCCACC